>NZ_QOAY01000112.1:59360-63769 GCF_003314775.1 Microbacterium sp. H6
TCCCCGCTGAGCACGCGTCGCACGCGGTCGCGGTCGATCTGCTTCGTCCACGTGCCGATCAACAGGGTCGCGACCGCATTGCCGGTGAAGTTCGTGAGTGCTCGCCCCTCCGACATGAACCGATCGATGCCCACGATCACCCCGACACCGTCCACCAGGTCGGGGCGGTATGCCTGGAGGCCGCCGGCGAGGGTGGCGAGGCCCGCGCCGGTGACTCCGGCGGCGCCCTTGCTCGCGATGATCATGAACACGAGCAGACCGATCTGCTCGCCGATCGTCATCGGCTGGCCCATGCCCGTGGCGATGAACAGCGAAGCCATCGTCAGGTAGATGGCCGTGCCGTCGAGGTTGAACGAGTACCCGGTCGGAACGGTGATGCCCACGACCGGCTTGGAGACGCCGACGAACTCCATCTTCGCGATCAGCCGGGGCAGCGCGGATTCCGAGGAAGACGTTCCGACGATGAGCAGGTACTCCCTGGCGAGGTACTTCATGAGCGCGAAGATGTTCACCCGTGTGACGGTCCACAGCAGCACCCCGAGGATGACGACGATGAACAGGATGCAGGTGATGTAGAAGGCGACCATCAGCGTGCCCAGGCTCCAGATCGCGGCGACACCGGTCTTGCCGACCACGGCGGCGATCGCACCGAAGGCCCCGAGCGGAGCCAGCCACAGGATCATGCCGAGAATGCGGAAGACGAGCTTCTGGAGCTGCTTGACCGCGTCCATGATCGGGGCGCCACGGTCGCCGAGCCCCTGCAGGGCGAAGCCGACGAGGAGCGCGATGAACAGCACCTGCAGCACGCTCTCACCCGTGAACGCCGAGAAGAACGTGGTCGGGATGATGCCGAGGATGAACTCCTGTGTCGTCTTGGCCTCCGCCTCGACCGCATCGTACGTCGACGAGGCCATGTCGAGTCCGGAGCCCGGGTGGATGATGTTCCCCACGACGAGACCGATCGCGAGGGCGAAGGTCGACATGACCATGAAGTACAGCAGCGCGAGTCCGCCGATCTTGCCGACGGTGGCCGCCTTGGCTATCGACCCCACTCCGACCACGATCGTGCAGAAGATGATCGGGGCGATCATCATCTTGATCAGAGCCACGAATCCCTTGCCCAGCGGCTCGAAAGCCTGTCCCACCTCGGGCCAGACGAGACCGACGACCGCACCGAGCACGACCGCCAGGAGCACCGACACATACAGCCAGGTGTGCCGGTCCCACGATTGCTTCCCTCGCCGCCAGTTGAACTTCGGCAGTGAGAATCCTGTTGTGAGCGCCATCGCGTCCTCCTCGATCATCGACGTCATCGTCCGGTGGGCGGCTGCTTCGCCGCCGATCAGAGTTCACGGTCCTCGACTTCCCGCATCGGGGCGAGTTGTGGTCGTATTGGTCACGGCACCTGAGCATCGACAATCGGAGGAAGCGATGGCGCGCCCCTCCCGCACCCGCAGCACCGCCTCCCGTGTGTTCGCCGTGCTGCTGGTCGCCGCCGTCGTGATCGGCATCCTCGTCGCGGGCTTCCTGGTGCTGGAGGCGCAACGATCGATCCGCGCCGAGGCGGAACGGGTCACGGCCGCCACTGCCGTCTCGCTCGCTGCCTCCCCGGACGTGATCGACGGTCTGAGCTCGGACGACCGGGAAGCGGCCACACGGGTGCTCGAGCCCTACTCGCTGACCGTGGTCGCCGGTGCGGGGCTCGACTTCATCACGGTGATGACTCCCGACGGCACGCGGATCACCCACCCCGACGCCGACCAGATCGGCGGAACCTACCTGGGCACGATCCCCGCGTCGCCGCGCACGCTCACCGAGGAGTTCACCGGCACCCTGGGACCATCGGTACGGACCATCGTCCCGGTCACCGCGCCGGATGACGACCTGATCGGCTGGGTCGCCGCAGGGGTGACGACAGAGTCCATCAGCGATACGCTGATCCGCCGCCTGCCTCTCACGCTCGGCATCACGATCGCCCTCGTCGCCCTCGGCGCCGGTGGCGCGATCATCGCTCGCCGCGTGACCCGCCGAATCGCCGGCGACCTCCCGCCCGGCCAGCTGCGCGACGCCGTGTCGTCGTACGAATCGATCCGCACCCTGGGGGAAGCGCTGCGGGCGCAGACGCACGAACACGGGAACAGGATGCACGCCGCGGTGG
This sequence comes from Microbacterium sp. H6, assembly GCF_003314775.1. Lineage (NCBI taxonomy): Bacteria > Bacillati > Actinomycetota > Actinomycetes > Micrococcales > Microbacteriaceae > Microbacterium > Microbacterium sp. H6. The sequence continues at coordinate 61,519 of NZ_QOAY01000112.1, forward strand.
CCCTGCTCGAACTCGGACGCCGTGACGAGGCGATCGAGATCCTCACGGAGACGTCCCGTCAGAGCCAGTCCCTCGTCGACCAGGTGACCGCGCGACGCCACGGCGATCCGGCCGTCGGAGCGCTCCTCCTCGGAAAGGCCTCGCAGGCCAAGGAACGCGGCATCGACTGGCGGGTGCACATCGAGCCGGACACTCCCCGCACTCCTCTGTCGACCGTGGACGCCGTGTCCGTGCTCGGCAACCTGGTGGACAACGCCATGGATGCCGCGGCCGAGTCGGACGACCGGTGGGTGCGGGTCTCGCTGCGCGCGCACGACGGCCACGGAATCGTGCTGGAGGTCTCCGACAGCGGTCCCGGAATAGCGCCGGCCGTGCGCGAGCGGATGTTCGACCAGGGATTCTCCACGAAACCCGCCGATGCGCAAGGGCGCGGCATCGGCCTGGCCCTCGTGCGCTCGGTGGTGAGCGGGGCAGGTGGCTCGGTGACGGTGACGGATGCCCCGACGACCTTCCGAGTCGTCCTCCCCGCCGCGGGCGAACGGCAAGGGCGGCGGCGGCAATGATCCGCACGCTCATCGTCGACGACGACGCACTCACGCTCGAACTGCACCGCGACTACCTTGCCCGTCTCGACGGCTTCGAGGTGACCGGCGAGTGCACGGGCGCCCGCGCCGCGATGACGGCAGTGCTCGATCGACCCGGCGCATTCGATCTGGTACTGCTCGACATCACGATGCCGGACGGCTCGGGTATCGACGTGCTCCGTGCGCTCCGAGCACGCTCCGCAGCGCTGGACGTAATCGCGATCACCAGTGTGCGCGACGCCGAGTCGGTGCGGCAGATGGCTGCGCTCGGGGTGTTCCAGTATCTCGTCAAGCCGTTCCCGTTCACCGTGTTCCGCGAGCGGATGGAACAGTACCGCGCATACAGGGAACAGGCGCGCTCCACCGAGGGCGAGGCCACCCAAGCGGAGATCGATGCACTGCTCGGCCGCTCCACGGGAACGATCGCGCTGCCCAAGGGACTCTCGACGACCTCCTTGGACAGGGTCGCCGCGGAACTGCGCGCCGGCGAACCGCTCTCGGCGCGGGAGGCAGCCGAGCGACTCGGCATGTCTCGGGTCGCGGTGCGCCGTTACCTGGAGCATCTGGTCGCCGAGGGTGTGCTGACACGGGGCGCACGCTACGGCACACGGGGACGACCGGAGACCGAGTACGACTGGAGACGCCCCGGACCGGCTCCCGCTTAGGTCAGCGCGGCAGTCGTCCTTCGTGGAGCAGTCCCTCGGGGTCGACGCGCGACCGCACGCTGCGCAGTCGGGCGAGATCGTCGGCGGTGCCGCATCGGTCGAGCGACTGATCAGGGCCGAGGAAGGTCGCCACGGTCTGCGGGGCCTCGTTCGGCGCCAGGAGCTCGCGGAACGCCACGAGACTCGCGTCGCCAGGCTCGGTCGGCACACCGGGGATGACCGGGACGAGAGCGTGCAACAGCCAGCCGACGGACTGCAGCGATGCGAAGCCCGAGCGGCGCGGGGCGTTCAAGGCACCGCCGAGCATGCGGAGGTCGATGCCCATGATCGGCCAGTGCTCCGGGAGCTCCCTGAACTCGAGGAGGGCATCGATCGTCTCGTCGTCGAGGATGCTCAGAGCCATCGAAGCACCCCGGCCAGGGGTCGGCTCCGTGGGCTCGTTCGAGGCGGCGGCCAGTGCAGCGGGCGAAGTCGGACCGGTGATCTCCCTGCGCACCTCCCCTGCTCTACGCACCGTGTCGACCAGTTCGTCCTGCGGCCCATCGGTCGACAGCACCTGGACGGTGAGGAAGCTGCGTCCCCTGATCTGCTCAGGCAGCTCCGGCGCATCCGGCATGCGCATCGAGTTGACGAACACGTTGAGCGTCGCGGCTGCTGATGCGGCGAGGTCGCGGACCGCACGGACGACCGCGGGAGCGTCGACGACATCGAAGGTGAGGTTGGCGCCCCAGATGTCCGGTGCCGGCACGAGCTCGATCTCGAGCGCGGTCACGATCCCCACCAGGCCTCCGGCTCCGCGCAATGCCCACATGAGGTCACTGTCGGTGTCATCGTCGATGCGCTCATGCGTGCCGTCAGGGCGGAGCACCCATGCCGCGCGCAGGTTGTCGGAGCCGAGACCGCCCGCGCGGCTGAACCAGGAGTGCCCGCCGCCCAGTGTGTACCCGGCCACGCTGACGACCGGGCTGGTGCCGGCCGGCGCGACCCAGCCGGTTCCCTCCA
>NZ_QOAY01000127.1:0-437 GCF_003314775.1 Microbacterium sp. H6
GGGGGATGCGCACGGTGACGCCAGCGGCGTCGGCGCGCTCGAGCGCGACATCGCGGAGCCGTCGGTTCGCGACGACCCCTCCCCCGAGCAGCAGGCGGGGGACGCCGAGATCGGAGCACGCGGCGAGGGCCTTCGTGACCAGCACGTCGACGACGGCCTCGCGGAAGCTCGCGGCTACGTCGGCGACGGGCACGTCGATCCCCTCGGCCTCGCAGCGCTCGACCCAGCGGGCGACCGCCGTCTTGAGCCCAGAGAACGAGAAGTCGTACCGGTGCTTCGCCAGGTCGGAGGCCCGCGACAGTCCGCGGGGGAACCGGATCGCGTGCGGGTCGCCGGTCGCCGCCGCCCGATCGATCTCCGGCCCTCCGGGGTACGGGAGCGACAGCAGCCGGGCGACCTTGTCGAAGGCCTCGCCCGCGGCGTCGTCCATCGTCTCC
>NZ_QOAY01000127.1:479-1877 GCF_003314775.1 Microbacterium sp. H6
GAGCAGCTCGACGTCTGTGGTGAGGTCTCGCACGTGCAGCAGTGAGGTGTGCCCGCCCGAGACGAGCAGGGCGATCGTCGGGTATTCGAGCGGCGCGGAGTCGGCCGTGAGGATGTCGGCCGCGATGTGCCCGACCAGGTGGTTCACCGCGTACAGGGGCTTGTCGATCGAGACGGCGAGGCCCTTCGCGGCGCCGACACCGACCATCAGCGCGCCGGCGAGCCCTGGCCCGCTGGTGACCGCGACGGCATCGAGGTCGGCGAGTCCCACCCCCGCTTCGGCGAGCGCGGCGTCGATCGAGGGCTGCAGCGCCTCGAGGTGCGCCCGCGCGGCGACCTCGGGAACGACGCCGCCGTAGCGCGCGTGCTCGTCCATGCTCGAGGCGATGGTGTTCGACAGCAGGGTGCGCCCACGCACGATGCCGATGCCCGTCTCGTCGCAGCTCGTCTCGATGCCCAGAACCAGCGGTTCGCTCATGCCTTCGCCTCCTCGTCCGCCGCGGAGGGCGCCGCATGGTGCCGCAGGTGCATTCGCATCACGATCGCGTCGACGCCATCCGGCTGATAGTAGTGCGGGCGGCGGGCGATCTCCTCGAAGCCCTCGGCACGGTACAGCCCCTCCGCGGAGGGGTTGTCGGCCCTGACCTCCAGGAAGACCTCTCGCGCACCACGCTCCGCCGCCGCAGCGAGCAGAGCGCGCAACAGGGCGCGTCCTCTCCCGTGTCCCCGATGTTCGGCGAGCAGTGCGATGGTCTGGATGTCGGCGTCGGCACTGCCGAGCAGTGCCCGTACCCCGCCGTAGCCGATGACCTCGCCGTCGTGCTCGTCGACCAGATACCGGCCGTGCGGGCTGACGAGTTCGGCGACCATGGTCTCCGAGCTCCAGGCATCGGTCGGGAAGGACCTGTTCTCGATCGCCATGATCGCGTCGAGGTCATCTGCTGAGGCGTCTCGAAGGGTCATGTGCCCACCTTCTTCGGGGCACCGGGGAGCGTCACATCAGGGTGCCGCATGTACAGGGGCTCCTCCCCGGCGAGCGTGCGGCCGGCCGCGAGAGCCCGCGCGCCGACCCGTGCGAGGTCCGTCGCGGACAGCGTCGACACATCGATGCGGCGGATGCCGTCGAGGTGGGCATCCGCGTCTGCCGCTCGGACGAGCACGGTGTCGGCGACCACAGCGGGGATGCCGTCGTCGTCGAGACCATCGAACACGGTGATGGCGACCTCGCGTCGGCGCGCGTCGGTCACGATCGCGAAGGGTGCGGTCTCGGTGTCGAGAGCGGTGAGGGCTGCCGCGAGGTGGCTGGGGACGGGGACGACGGGGAGGTCGCGGCCGAGGGCGAAGGCGCGCGCGGCGGCGATGCCGATGCGCAGGCCGGTGAACGGCCCCGGCCCCATGC
>NZ_QOAY01000127.1:1910-3381 GCF_003314775.1 Microbacterium sp. H6
TGACCACGTGCGTGATCTCCGTGTCGCCCGCCCCGCCGGAAGCATCGCCCGCCTCGCTGAGAACTTGCACGAGCAGGTCTCCGATGACCTCGGCATGGCCGAGCGGGTCGACGGCAGCCGCTTCGGCACGTCGTTCCCCGTCGGCATCGATGAGGGCGACGGCAGTGCCCAGGGAGGTATCGACGGCAAGGATCACGACTCCAGGTTAGCCGCCGTCCCCTGGGGAGGGCTGCCGACCCGAGCCGCGCACCCCGGGTCAGCCGAGCGGCGCGCGCAGGGGGTAGTCCTGGTCTTCCAGGATCACCTGCGCGGCGGCTCCTGTGGTCTGGTTCACGATCACGGGGGCGAGGAGGTTCACGCTCACGCCCTCGGACGAGGGGTGGGCGACCACCAGCACCAGCGCGTCGTCGGGAGAGCCGAGAGCGAGGCCGTCCGCCTGCTCATCGCTGAGGGTCGGCGCGTAGTCGCTCAGCACCGTCCGAGGATCGACCAGGAACAGGCGCAGTTCCGCATCCTCGACCGCCCGCAGGGAGAACAACCCGTCTGACCCGTCGACGGGGGCGAGTGCGAAGTCCACATGGGGAGCCAGTCCCGGAGGCGGGGCGATGAACGTCAGTACGGCGCTCATCGCAGGAAGTCCATGAGCGACGGCTGCAGCACACGCGCGTTGACGGCGAGCGCCGAACGGTACACGAGCTCCTGCGCCTGCAGACGCACGAGCACCTCGATCGAATCGACGTCCTCCACCGCCGTCCTGCGGGACTCGAGGGACACGGAATTCTGCACTGCCGCCTCCTTGGCGCGTTCGATCTGGGACTGCCTGGTTCCCACCGAGCCCTGCACCCCGAGCATGGCGGTGCGTCGACTGTCGATCTCGCCGAGCCGGGGCCCGACGTTCGTGCCGGAGCGGAGGTCCGCCACGATCTTGTCCACGAGCGCGAAGACGGAGTCGTCTCCCGTGCCGAAGACCGCGGCGCCGTCGGTGTCGACGCGCACAGAGGCGGCGTCGGAGACCCGACGGGTGACTTCCGCTCCCGGCACCCCGCTGTGACTGTAGTCGGCGGCGAAGGCGGCCGTGTCGGACGTGCCCGCGAACACGGAACGGCCGAGCAGCCGCGTGTTCGCCTGGGACAGCATCTCCTTGCGGATGCCTTCGAGCTCGACCGCCAACGCCTCCTTGGCCGTCGCGTCCAGCGCCCCGTCGTTCGCGCCCTGGGCCGTCAGATCACGCACGCGCGCGAGCAGGGCGGTGCTCGCCGTGATGGCCGTGTCGGCAGCGGTGACCCAGGCGAGGCCGTCGTCGATGTTGCGCGCATACTGCTCGGTGCGACGCTGCTCGGCGTGAAGCGCCAGTGCCGTGGCCGCTGCCGCCGGGTCGTCGGACGGTGCGGCGAAGGCACGCTGGGATGTCGCCTGCTCCTGCAGACGCGCCAGCTCGGAGAGGTTGGACTGCAGCTGGCGCATGGCCGTC
>NZ_QOAY01000127.1:3432-3596 GCF_003314775.1 Microbacterium sp. H6
TCATGGCGGATGACGTCACTCGAGAGATCACGGTGCTCCTTCGCTCAGCGTCCGACGAGGCCGGTGCGGTTGATCAGGACGTCGAGCGCCTCATCCACCGCTGTCATCACACGGGCGGCGGCCTGATAGGCGGTCTGGTAGGTGAGCAGGCTGATGGTCTCCTC
>NZ_QOAY01000127.1:3618-4438 GCF_003314775.1 Microbacterium sp. H6
TCGCCGTCGACAGCGGCGACCGACTGCTGGGCTCCGACGGCGGCGACAGCTGCGGAGTCGGAGAGCTTCGCGCGCTGCACGTCGGCCGCTGTCGCGACCCCGAACCGGGTGACCTGATCGGACCAGACGGCGTCGGGGGAGCCAGCGCTCCGACCGATCTGCGAGATCAGGTCGGCGTTGGTCGCGTCCAGGGCACCGGCACCGGGCGCCGCGAGCGCGAGCTCGGAGGCCGAGCCGACGGCGACGGTCACGCCCAGTGCGGCGGAGCCCGTCGTCGGCACGGTGAAGAAGTCTCCCCCGGCCTGGCCGGTGGAGGTCACCCCTGCCCTGTGCTGGGCGTTCATGGCGTCGGCCAGCGTCGTTGCGACCTTGTCGTACGTCGCCGCGAGCCCGGCGAGCATGCCGCCTTCGGAGGCCGGGGCCAGCACCGACAGCGAGGCACCGAGCTCACCGCCGTCGATCGACACGGGCAGATCGGGCGCAGACGCCCACGAGAGGCTGAACCGCTGCCCCGAATCGATCGAGGCGGGCCCGGTCAGCACCAGGTGGCGTGAATCGGAACCCGATACCAGCGCGTTGCCGCCCAGCCGCACGGTCATCGTGCCGTCGCTCTCGATGGTCGCCGCCGCGCCGGACATCCTGGCCACGTTCTGCGCGAGGACGCTGCGCTGATCCATGAGCTCGTTCGCCGAGCGGCCGGAAGCGAGTGCATCGCGGATCTCTCCGTTGAGGACCGCGATCTGGTCGGCGGTGGCGTTCACCTGGGAGACCGTGCGGTCGGCGGAGTCGCGCGCATTGCTCCACTGGGTGGCGACGTTCC
>NZ_QOAY01000127.1:4527-9110 GCF_003314775.1 Microbacterium sp. H6
CGAGGCCGCTGCCCCCGAGTCCGGCGTGTTCGCGAGGTCCTGCCAGCCGGACCAGAACTTGGACAGCCGGGCGGCGAGCCCGTTCGCCGTGGGCTCGGCCAGCGATGCCTCGACCGTGGTCGCGGCCACCGCCCTGGTCGACCAGTACCCCGAAGCGCCGAGGGCGTCGCGCACCCTGGCGTCGAGAAGGGCGTCACCCAGGCGTGCGACGCCGTCGATCGAGACGCCGTGCCCCGGGAGGGCGCCCACGCTGAACCGTCCGGTCTGCGCGATGGCCGCGACGGCCGAGGTGGTCACACGCTGCCGCGTGTACCCCTCCGTCTTCTGATTGGCGATGTTCTGCCCGACCACGTCCATGCCGCGTCGGGCAGCCGCCAGTCCGCTGGCCGCCGTGTTCAATCCGCTGAAGGTCGACATGATCCCCTCTCGGTCACATCTCGGTGTCGATGATCCGCGCGGCGTCGTCGCGCGCGCGGTCACCCTTGGTCGTGTACTCGCCCGTGTCGTGCCCGAGCGCGGCGATCGTCTCCTGCGTCGCGCGGAGCACTCCGCTGAGCTGCTCGGCGTTGGCGTCGCGCAGCTGCTCGACCTCGGCGGCGAGCTTCGACAGCGCTCGCAGATGGTCGGCGAACACCTCCTGCCATGCCCCTTCCGGCGCGTGCTCGATCAGCTCGCGGATCGTCGACGCCTCGGGAGCTCCCCACTCCTCGGCGACGGTGGCGACCTCGAGGGTGCGGGCGAGGCCTGCGCCGCGCAGTCGATCGAGCACCTGATCGATCTCCCGTGCGGCAAACTGGATCCACTGGGATCGCCCGGCGGCGAGAAGCAGCTGCTGCTCATCGAGCTTGAACAGCAGCATCTCGAGCAGCTCGCGCTCTCGCCACAGCTGTATCGATAGTTCGTTGGCTCCCATGATCCCCTTTTCCCCAGTGATCGCCCCGCCTGACAACGCGGCCAAAGGTCACTATCGGCCAGCGTCTGCCTAACGTTACTATGTGGAACGGCGATGGATAGTTCTCCCCATGTACAAATCACAAAACGTGTGATATGTACATCTGTTCATCTCCTTGGATCTTTCGGAGTGCATCCAGAGAGGTGGATCATCCCCCATGTCGTCGCGCGCTGAGCGCAATCTGCTCATAGAGAGCAACCTCCCCCTGGTCGGATACCTCGCCGCCGAGACCCATGCCCGCGCCACCCACATCCCCCGCGACGAGCTCGCGGCCGTCGGAGCACTCGCGCTCGTGACAGCGGCCGAAGCATTCGATCCGGAGCTCGGCGTACCCTTCGGGGCCTACGCCCGCCGACGCATCCTCGGCGCTTTCGCCGACGAGATGCGCTCAATGGACTGGGCCTCCCGCGGCATACGCAAACGCATCAAGGAGACCGTCGCCGTCCGCGAGGCGCTGACCGCCGGGCTCGGCCGCACCGCGACGGTCGCCGAGGTCGCCACCGCGATGGGCGTCGCGAAGGACGTCGTGATCGAAGCACTCGGCGACGCCGCCAGGATGCTGACCACTCTCGACGACCCCGCCGCCCGTGACGTCACCGCCGAAATCCCCCTCCCCGAGGAATCGGCACTGGTGGGAGAACGGCGCGAGGTGCTCGAGCAGGCGGTCATCGCCCTGCCGGAGCGCATGCGGCGGATCGTGCAGGCGGTCTACTTCGACGAACGCCCCGTCAAGGAGATCGCCGAGGAGCTCGGGGTGACGCACTCCGCGGTGTCGCAGCAGCGCTCGGAAGCGATCCGGCTTCTGCGCGACGCCCTGGACCGCTACTACGCAGAGGGGTCGACGCCGGCAGCGACGACGCGGGTCTCCCCCGCGGCCCGCGATGCCTACTTCACCAGGATCGCGGACGCCGCCGGCTCCCGGATCGCCGGGGTCTTCCGCGAATCGGCGACTGCCTGAGCCGATTCCCCGCCGGCCCGACTAACGCGCCGGGAACCTCCGCCGATAGGTGTGACCGGGAGACCACGGATGGTCTCCCGCACAACACCATTCACGGAGGAGAACCCTTATGGGTATGCAGATCAGCACGAACGTGTCGGCACTCAACGCCTACCGCAACCTGTCCAACACGCAGAACGACCTGTCGAAGTCGCTCGAGAAGCTGTCCAGCGGCTTCCGCATCAACCGCGCGGCCGACGACGCTGCAGGCCTCGCGATCTCCGAGGGCCTGCGTTCGCAGGTCAACGGCCTGAACGTCGCGGCACGCAACGCCCAGGACGGCATCTCGGTCATCCAGACCGCTGAAGGCGCCCTGACCGAGGTCCACTCGATCCTGCAGCGCGTTCGCGACCTGACCGCTCAGGGTGCGAACGACTCGAACAACACGAAGTCGCGCGACGCGATCCAGAAGGAGATCAACACCCTCGGTGATGAGCTCACCCGGATCGCCGGCAGCACGAACTTCAACGGCATCAAGCTGCTCTCGGGCGGCAACACGCTGACGTTCCAGGTCGGTGCGGGCTCCGTCGCCGCCGAGGACCAGATCTCGGTCGCCCTGACCGACTTCGCCACCCTCGGTGCCGACATCAAGACGCTCGCGGGGACCATGACGGACGCCGCGACGTACGGTGCCGCGCTGGCGGGTATCGACACGCAGATCCAGGCGGTCTCGACCGCACGCGCCGGCTACGGTGCGCTGCAGAACCGCTTCGAGTCGACCATCAACAGCCTCAACGTGTCGGCGGAGAACCTCTCCGCCGCCGAGAGCCGGATCCGCGACACCGACATGGCGTCCGAGATGGTCAAGTTCACGTCGAAGAACATCCTGTCCCAGGCAGGTACGGCGATGCTGGCACAGGCCAACCAGGCCAACCAGGGCGTGCTCCAGCTCCTGCGCTGAACCACGTCATAGGGTCCGGACGCCCACCGGCGTCCGGACCCTGTCCGCTCCTCAACAGGAAAGACGACCATGTCCCTCTCGCTCGACGGCCTCGTCTCCGGCCTGAAGACCACCGAGGTCATCAAGGCGCTGATGGATGTCGCCTCCATCCCCCGTTCACTGCTCAAGGCGAAGATGGATGACAAGAACGGCATCGTCACCCAGCTGCGCACCCTGAACACGGCGGTGCAGAACCTCGCCACGGCAGCCGAGAAGGCCGCGACCCGCGACGGACTCGCCCGCTTCACCACCTCGTCCTCCTCGCCGACGGTCACCGTCGCCACCCGCGATGGTGCCGCGCCGCTCTCGGCCGACATCGTCGTCGACAAGGTCGCCAAGAACCACACGATCGTCTCCGCAGCCTCCGCCGGGTGGCCCGTCGACCCACCGGTGATCACCCTCGAGAACGCCAAGGGCGAACGCGTGCAGGTCACCGCAGACTCCACGTCGATGCAGGATGTCGCCCGCGCGGTGAACGAAGCAGGCTTCGGCATCGTCGCCGCGGCCGTCCCCGCCGGACGTGACGCCGACGGCAACCCGATGCACCGCCTGCAGTTGCGGGCCGCCGACTCGGGAGAGGCCGGCCAGTTCCGCGCCTACCGCGGAGACACCGCTGCGGTAGCGGCCGGCACCGCCTCCGACATCTCCACCGAAGCAGGAGCGGCCGTCATCGACGTCGGTGCCGACGCCCAGGTGCGCCTGTGGGCCGGCACCAGCGCGGAGCAGGTGCTGACCTCGTCGAGCAACACCTTCACCGACCTGTTCGACGGGGTGGACGCGACCGTCTCCGCGGCCTCGGCGGCGCCCGTGACCATCGGCGTCGCCGTCGACACCGCTGCTCGCACCAAGGCCTCCGCAGAGTTCATCGCCGCCGTCAAGGACATCCTGACCCGCATCGACAACGGCTCGAAGGCGACCATCGCCGCCAAGCAGGGAGACAAGACCACTCTGGGCGTCTTCACCGGCGACAGCGCAGTCCGGGGACTGCGCACGGCCCTCGCCGATGCGGTGCAGCACCCCGTGAACGGCGTCTCTCCTTCGTCGATCGGCATCTCGAGCGACACGTACGGCGTGATGAGCTTCGACGAGGAGAAGTTCGCCGAAGCCCTCGCGAAGGACCCGGATGCCGTCGCAGGACTGTTCTCCGACATCGCCTCGCGGGTGCAGGACACCGCGAAGGTGTACTCGGACAAGTACGAGGGGCTCCTCACCACGCGGATCACGGGCCAGGAGAGCGAGGTCAAGGGACTCGGCGAGCAGATGGAGCGCTGGGATGTCCGCCTCGCGCAGCGCAAGACCACTCTCGAGCGCACCTACGCACGCCTCGAGGTGATGCTCTCGCAACTGCAGTCACAGTCCTCGTACCTGACCTCGCAGATCGCCGCCCTTCCGGGCTCGAGCTCCAACTCGGGGAAGTGAGCATGAACGCCGCGCTCCGCGCCCAGCAGCGCTACCGTGACGACGCCGTGCTGTCGGCGCCGCCCGAGCGTCTGGTGACCATGCTCTACGACCGTCTCCTGCTCGACATCGAGCGCGGGGAGATCGCTCAGCGCGCAGAGGACTGGACCGAGGCGAACGCCCAGCTGCAGCACGCCCAGGCGATCGTCTCCGAGCTGTCGTCCTCGCTGACCGACGACTGGAACGGCAGCGCCGGCCTGCGCTCGCTGTACGTCTTCCTGTCGCAGACGCTCATC
>NZ_QOAY01000127.1:9151-9327 GCF_003314775.1 Microbacterium sp. H6
GCCAACATCGGCCGCGACCCGGAGCGCACGCACGCGTGCCACGAGATCGTCGCGCCGCTGCGTGACGCCTGGCACGAGGCCGCTCGCACCGTCGCCGAGGCGCGGGCGTGAGCGGGGAAGAGTGGACCGCGCTGCTCGACCGGCTCGAACAGGAGGCCGAGCAGATCCTCGATGCC
>NZ_QOAY01000276.1:0-12875 GCF_003314775.1 Microbacterium sp. H6
GGTCTTCGTGGGGCCCCCTGCGGATGACGTGCTGGGGCTGCTCGCCTCGCTTCGGGCCGCGCGCGATCTGGCGGCGAGCGACCGTTCGGACAGCGGTCCCCGCGTGCGGCGCGTCGACGACCGTCCGCTGGAGCGGTTCGTCGCCTCGCTGCGCGACGACCATCGCCTTCTCGCGCACAGCGAGCGGATGCTGGCGCCGGTCGTGTCGTACGACCGGGAGCGCCGAGGAGACCTGATCGACGTGCTGTCGGCGCTCGTCGCACACCCCGGGAATCGATCAGCGGCGGCGAACGCCAGTCACCTCTCGCGGTCGGTCTTCTATCAGCGCCTCACGTTGATCGGCGATCTGCTCGACGCGGACCTCGACGACGGGGAGACGCTCGCCGCGCTCCATCTCGCACTGCTGGCGAGGCGGAGCGCGACGCCCGTGGCCTGACCCTGCGTCCTCGCCGTCGTGGCGCCGTCGTGGCCGGGACGGTCAGAGTACGGACTGCGCGCGCGTCAGCACATCCCGCAGGATCTGCTCGATCTCACGGAACTCGGACGGTCCGACCGTGAGCGGCGGTGCGAGCTGGATCACAGGGTCGCCGCGGTCGTCGGCGCGGCAGTACAGCCCGGCCTCGAACAGGGCGGGGGACAGGAAGCCGCGCAGCAGCCGCTCGGACTCGGCATCGTCGAAGGTCTCCTTCGTGCCCTTGTCCTTCACGAGCTCGATGCCGAAGAAGTAGCCGTCGCCGCGCACGTCGCCGACCAGCGGCAGGTCGAGCAGCTTCTCGAGCTCTGCACGGAACAGCGGGGAGTTCTCCCGCACGTGCGCGTTCAGTCCCTCTTCGTCGAAGATCGCGAGGTTCTCCAGCGCGACCGCGGCTGACACCGGGTGCCCGCCGAACGTGTAGCCGTGCGGGAAGGACAGGTCGCCCTTCGAGAAGGGCTCGTAGATGCGGTCGCTGACGATCGTCGCGCCGATCGGGGAGTACCCGCTGGTCATGCCCTTGGCGCAGGTGATCATGTCGGGCACGTAGCCGAGACCCGTGCAGGCGAAGGTGTGACCGAGACGCCCGAAGGCGCAGATGACCTCGTCCGAGACGAGCAGCACGTCGTGACGGTCGCAGATCTCGCGCACCCTGGCGAAGTAGCCGGGAGGGGGTGGGAAGCAGCCGCCGGAGTTCTGCACCGGCTCCAGGAAGACCGCGGCGACCGTGTCGGCGCCTTCGAAGAGGATCATCTCCTCGATGCGGTCGGCCGCCCAGCGTCCGAACGCTTCGAGGTCGTCGGCGGGTCCGCCCATCTCGGCCGCGCGGTAGAAGTTGGTGTTCGGCACACGGAAGCCACCGGGGGTGATCGGCTCGAACATCGACTTCATCGCGGGGATGCCGGTGATCGCCAGGGCTCCCTGCGGCGTGCCGTGATAGGCCACCGACCGCGAGATGACCTTGTGCTTGGCGGGCTTGCCCTGCAGCTTCCAGTAGTGCTTGGCGAGCTTGAACGCGGTCTCGACCGCCTCGCCGCCGCCGGTGGAGAAGAAGACCTTGTTGAGGTCGCCCGGCGCCTCGTCGGCGAGACGATCGGCCAACTCGATCGCGGCCGGGTGCGCGTACGACCACAGGGGGAAGAACGCCAGCTCGGAAGCCTGCGCCGCGGCAGCCTCGGCCAGTCGACGTCGACCGTGCCCTGCGTTCACGACGAAGAGGCCGGCGAGCCCGTCGAAGTACTCCTTGCCCTTGGCATCCCAGATGCGGTGCCCCTCGCCCTTGACGATGATGGGCACGCCAGACTCGGCCATCGTGGACTGCCGGGTGAAGTGCATCCAGAGATGGTCCTTCGCCATCGTCTGCAGTGCGGACTCGGAAGGTATGGTGCGTGCGGTGCTCATCTGGTCCCCCAGTTGTAGAGCTGCTTCTGCAGCTTGGCGTAGATGAAGGTCTCGGTGGAGAGGACGCCGTCGATCGGGCGGATGACGTCGTTGATCAGCGCGAGCAGGTCGTCGTCGTCCTCGCAGACCACCTCGGCGAGGACATCGAAGGATCCGACCGTGATGACCACATAGTCGACGGCGTCGATGGCGGCGATGGCCTCGGCGACGCGGCGGGCGTCGCCGGACACGCGCACGCCGATCATGGCCTGGCGGTGGAAGCCCAGCTGCATCGGGTCGGTGACGGCGACGATCTGCATCACGCCGGACTCGGTGAGCCGCTGCACGCGCTGGCGCACGGCGGCTTCGCTCATCCCGACGGTGCGGCCGATCTCGGAGTACGAACGTCGTCCGTCCTCCTGGAGCAGCTCGACGATCGTCTTCGAGACCGCATCGAGGGAAGGGTGCTTCTTCGCCGGACTCATGGTGCGATCCTCGCACTCCACGATGCGCTGAGCAACCGATTTCGTGGAATCTGGCTATTCGTCCAGCGGAATCGGCAGGAATCTCAGCTCTCGAGCGGCCCCAGCCAGGCGCTCGCCGCCGTGGAGTGCGCGGACTCGGGGTCGGACGGGTGGAACGCTCCGGCCAGAACGTCGCGGTAGAGGCGCGAGAGTTCGTTGGCCGAGAAGTACGACCCGCCGCCGGCGACGAGCATCGCCTCGTCGACGACGTGCTTGGCCATCGTGATCGCCCGATGCTTGACACCGGAGAGCTGGGGGAACCACCGCGCGCCGTGATCGACGCGCTCATCCACATCGCGTGCGAGCGCGGCGATCTGCGGGGGCAGCGCGTCGTAGGCGATGGCCATGTCGGCGATGCGCCAGCGGATGTCGGGATCCTGGCTGTACGCGAGCCCGGTCTTCTTCGAATGCCGCTTCTGCGCCGTGGCCACCGCGAGCTCCAACGCTCGCCGGGCGATCCCCGTGTAGACGGAGGCGAGCAGGATCTCGAAGACCGAGAAGATCCCGAACACGATCGGGTCGGGGCTGGGCCCCGGATCGATGCGTCGCACGACGTGGGCGGCGTCGGACACGGCGCCGTTCAGCCGGGTGGTCCTGCTCTGCGTGCCCCGCATGCCGAGGGTGTCCCAGTCGTCGGAGGTGGTGACGGCATCTGTCCGCTCAACGAAGGCGAAGACCAGCTTCGGGGCATCGGGGCTGGTGGTGTCGAGACCGTGCAGGCCCAGGCGCGTCCAGACCGGGGCGAGGGAGGTGAAGATCTTCGTTCCTGTGAAGGAGTAGCCGCCGTCCCGGTCCGGCTCAGCCGCCGTGTCGCTGCCGAACAGCACCAGGTCGTTGCCGCCCTCGCTGATGCCGAACGCGAAGACCTCACCAGCGACGGCGCCGTCCTGCACGAACTCGAGGCCGGGGACCCCGCGGTCGGAGAAGACCTTCGCGACGCCCGTCCAGACGAGGTGCATGTTGATGGCCAGGGCTGTCGCCGGGGCCGCCCCCGCCAGGCGCTGCTGCAGGATCGCGGCCTCGGCCAGCCCGAGTCCCGCGCCACCGCGCTCTCGTGGCACCAGGATCGACAGGTACCCGGCAGCCCGTAACTCGTCCAGGTCCTGCTGAGGGAAGGTGTTCTCGCGGTCGTGGATCGGCGCGCGCTCGCGGATGCGCTCGAGGAGGGCGTCGGGAAGGAATGCTGCGGGATCGAATGTCATGCCAGTGCCTCCAGAAGCTGCCGTACCGATTCCTCCGGGCGGTCGCGGTGCAGGGAGTGCCCTGCACCCTCGACCACCGATAGGGAGATGAGGGGGTTCGCGGCGAGCACCTCGTCGGCGAGCTCTCCCGTGAAGATGCTGTAGACGGCGGGATCCGCGCCGATCACGTGCGTGGGGACCGTTAGGCGCGCCGCTTCTGCGCGCACGTCCCATGGTCGATTCTGGGCGCTGGTCTGCTCCACGGCCCACGCGCTCGCACGCCGCACGGCGTCGACCTTGAGCTCCTGATCCTGCGGATGCCAGTGCGGATGCTCCTGCTGCACGACCTCGATCCGGGTGTCGGCGAACGCGCGTTCCTGGCTCCGGCGGATGATCGCGGCGTCGCGACCGTCCACGTGGATCGCCGGGTCGATGAGCACGAGGCGTCGGGTCCACTCCGGGCTGGAGGCCGCGGCGACCGTGCTGGCCGCGCCACCGAGCGAGTGACCGATGACGGCATCCCAGGCACGGTCGCCGTCGGGGATGGTCTCGGCGAGGTCGGCCCCATAGGCGGAGACCGAGTAGTCGAGGGAACGCGGAGCGTCGCCGTGCCCGCGGAGGTCGACGGCGGTCGCGTGCCAGCCCGCGTCGGCGAGAGCGTCGCCGAGACGCCACATCAGTGCGCCTGAAGACCCGAGACCGTGCACCAGAAGGGCGCGACGGGAGGCCGACGGCGACCCCCACGAGAGGCGGGGAAGAGTGAGCGGTGCGGCCATGCCCCCAGCCTATGACCGGGGACGTGCCGGGGTCCCCGGAGCGCGCAGTCTCGCGCGCATCAGCGCAGTGGCACCAGAGGCGGGAGGTCGGCCGCGATGGTCAGCACGCGCCCCGCGGCCGCGTGACCGGCGGAGAGGCGTGAGGTGAGGTCTTCTCCGTCGAGGGTCGCCGCGAGGAAACCGGAGGCGAAGGCATCCCCGGCGCCGACCGGCTCGACGACGTCGACCACGGGGGCGGGGACGAAGACAGGCTCGGCTTCCCCCTCGAACGCCGTGGCGCCGACATCGCCGTCCTTGACGATGAGCAGGGCGCAGTTCGGCAGGAACGCGCGGATCTCGGTCGGGGTCACCGTCCCCCAGATGCGCTCGGCCTCATCGCGGCCGACGAAGGTGATGTCCGCGGCGTCGGCGAGGCGGGCGAGCGTCTCGGCGGCATCGTCCCTGCTCCACAGGGGACGACGGTCGTTCACATCGAACGACACGAGGGCGCCGGCTGCGCGTGCATCGGTGAAGAGCCGGTCGACCATCTGCCGACACGAGGCCGACAGTGCTGGCGTGATCCCGGTGGTGTGCACGATGCGCACCCCGTCGAGGCGGGAGGGGTCGAGGAACCCCTGCTCCATGCGCGAAGCGGCTGATCCGCTGCGGTAGTAGTAGACGGAGGAGGACTCCGCGCCCGGGTCCTTGAACATGACCCCGGTCGGGGCGGAGTCGTCGCGCTCGACCCACAGCTCCACCCCGCGGCGTTCGAGCTCGGAGGCGATGCGGTCTCCGAGCGGATCGGCGCCGAGGCGGGATGCCCAGGCGACGCGGTGTCCCGTCGAGGCGACGCCGGCGGCCACGTTGGACTCCGCGCCGGCGAGTCCGACCGACGCCTCGGCGGCTTCGGCGAGCCGGGAGTCGGTCGGAGTGATCAGCGCCATGGTCTCGCCGATGCAGACGATCTCGGGGAAGGAGGAGGAGGGAGAGCTCATGAGGGGGTGACCGCCAGGGGTTCGGTGTCGGGGTGGGGGCTCGCGTCGCGGTGACGCAGGTCCGGGAAGGAACGGACGAAGACGACGGCCACGATCAGTCCGACCGCGGCGAAGATGGTGGCGGCGAGGTAGGCGCCGCGCCAGTCGCCCACATCCACGAGGAAGCCGGCGACAGCGGAACCGGCGGCGGCGCCGATGAGCTGTCCGGTGCCGGCCCAGCCGAAGGCCTCAGCGGTCTCGCTGAACTTCACGCTGGCCGAGGTGATCGCGAAGAGCACCGCCAGGGCGGGCGCGATGCCGATGCCGGCGAGGATGAGGGTGCCGCCCAGCCAGAACACGTTGAGCATGACCATCGTCAGCCCGAGGCCGATCGTGACGATCAGCAGACGGCGGGCCATGGCCCAGGGCCCGATGGGGATGTGGCCGAAGGCGAGACCACCGGCGAGGCTTCCGGCCGAGAACACGGCGAGGACGAGTCCGGCGGCGAGGCTTCCGTGCTCGAAGGTCGCCACGACGCCGACCTCGACGGCGGCGCAGGCTCCGATCAGGAGGAACCCGATCACGGTCGCCAGCATCACGGGCGGCTTGAGCACGACTTTTCCGAGGGCGTTGCGGCTGCGCGGGATGCGCACCCGCCCGACCTCGGGGGAGAGGATGAACCACGCGCCGCCGCCGACGAGGATGATCGCGACCAGCAGCAGACCCTCGGCGGTGCCGATCTGGGTCGAGACGAGTGTGATCACGACGGGCGCGAGCACCCAGATGATCTCCTGCAGCGACGCGTCGAGGGAGAACAGCGGGGTGAGGTTCGAGGAGTTCACGAGCTTGGGGTAGATCGTGCGCACGGCGGCCTGTACCGGTGGGGTGGAGAGGCCGGCGATCATCCCGAGCGCCATGTACCCCGGCACCTCGAGCGGAAGCAGAGCCAGACACAGTACGGCCACCACACACACCGACAGGGTGAGAGTGAGCACTCGACGCATGCCCCAGGCGCCCATCCAACGGCTGGTGATGGGGCCGGCGATCGCCTGGCCGACGCTGGTCGCGGCGAGGACGAGACCAGCGGACCCGTAGGAGCCGGTCTGCTGCTCGACGTGCAGCAGGATCGCCAGCGACATCATCCCGTTGGGGAAGCGCGCGGTCAGTTGAGCAGCGATCATGCGCGCCACTCCCGGCGTGCGAAGAAGATCCCGATATCCCGCCACCAGACAACGGTACCGGCCCGCGGGGCCGGTCGCGGATGGGGCGATCCGCGACACGCCCGCGACACGCCGAAGGGTGAATTCCACAGGAATCCGAATGTCGGTGGGGCGTCGTAACGTGCCCCCTGTGGATGGATCGCTCACAGGGGCTTCCCAGCCGCGATTTCACGCGGTTCGCCTGCCTTCGGAAGGGGGCTCGGCCTGTGGAAGAAACGGTGGAGAACCTGTGTTGTATCTGTTGAGAACGGTGGATAACTACACGGATGTAACTACTACCCCTTGTGGTCGCCCCCAATGTCGGTCCCCATATGTAGTATTGAAGTCCCGGCAGGGGGTCTACCGGGAAACAGCCTGATGAGAAGCAGGCCAGAGATTTGAGGGGTTACGAAAAAGATGTCGATCACGGTCTACACCAAGCCTTCCTGCGTTCAGTGCAACGCCACCTACCGTGCCCTGGATGCCAAGGGAATCGAGTACGAGGTCCTCGACCTGTCGGAAGACCCGACGGCGCTCGAGCAGGTCAAGGCGCTCGGCTACATGCAGGCACCCGTCGTCGTCACCGACGAGGGCCACTGGTCGGGCTTCCGCCCCGACAAGATCGACGAGCTCGCGTCCCGTCTGGCGTGACGCACCATGAGCGCCGTCGCGACCGCAGCGCCGCTCCTGGTCTACTTCTCGAGCGTCTCGGGTAACACCGCGCGTTTCATCGAGAAGCTCGGGTTCCCGTCCCGACGCATCCCCCTCCACCGGAACGAAGAAGACCTCGTCATCGACGAGCCCTTCGTGCTGGTCACCCCCACCTACGGCGGGGGAGCGGGGCGCGGCGTCGAGAAGGGCGCCGTTCCGAAACAGGTGATCCGGTTTCTCAACGACGAGCGCAACCGACGCCACATCCGCGGAGTGATCTCCGCGGGGAACACCAACTTCGGCGATGCCTTCTGCCTCGCCGGTGACATCATCAGCCGCAAGTGCCACGTGCCTCACTTGTATCGGCTCGAGATCTTCGGCACACAAGACGATGTGGATCGCGTGAGCGACGGATTGGAACGACGGTGGCAGCTTCAGTGACCGAGACAGTGGCATTCAAGGCGAACCCCTCCTACGAGGGTCTCGACTATCACGCCCTCAACGCGATGCTCAACCTGTACGACGCGAACGGGAAGATCCAGTTCGACGCCGACAAGCGAGCCGCGCGGGAGTACTTCCTGCAGCACGTGAACCAGAACACGGTGTTCTTCCACTCGCTCAAGGAGCGCCTGGACTACCTCGTGGAGAAGGAGTACTACGAGGGCGCCGTCATCGAGAAGTACTCGATGGAGTTCATCCAGAAGCTCAACGACCTCGCCTACGGCAAGAAGTTCCGCTTCGAGACGTTCCTCGGCGCGTTCAAGTACTACACGAGCTACACGCTCAAGACGTTCGACGGCAAGCGCTACCTCGAGCGCTTCGAGGACCGCGTCGTCATGACCGCCCTCGGTCTCGCCGACGGCGACGAGAAGCTCGCCGTGGCCCTCGTCGAGGAGATCATCTCCGGTCGTTTCCAGCCGGCGACCCCCACCTTCCTCAACGCCGGCAAGGCGCAGCGCGGCGAGCTCGTCAGCTGCTTCCTCCTGCGCATCGAAGACAACATGGAGTCGATCGCCCGCGGCATCAACTCCGCGCTGCAGCTCTCCAAGCGCGGTGGCGGCGTCGCACTCCTGCTGTCGAACATCCGCGAGTCGGGTGCGCCGATCAAGCAGATCGAGAACCAGTCCTCGGGCATCATCCCGGTCATGAAGCTCCTCGAAGACAGCTTCAGCTACGCCAACCAGCTCGGTGCGCGTCAGGGCGCCGGCGCGGTGTACCTCAACGCGCACCACCCCGACATCATGCGCTTCCTCGACACCAAGCGGGAGAACGCCGACGAGAAGATCCGCATCAAGACGCTGTCGCTGGGCGTCGTCGTGCCCGACATCACGTTCGAGCTCGCCAAGAACGACGAGGACATGTACCTGTTCTCGCCGTACGACGTCGAGAAGGTCTACGGCGTTCCGTTCGGCGACATCTCGGTCACCGAGAAGTACCGCGAGATGGTCGACGACCCGCGCATTAAGAAGACCAAGATCAACGCGCGCGAGTTCTTCCAGACCGTCGCCGAGATCCAGTTCGAGTCCGGCTACCCGTACGTCATGTTCGAAGACACGGTGAACAAGGCCAACCCGATCAAGGGTCGGATCAACATGTCCAACCTCTGCAGCGAGATCCTGCAGGTGAACACGCCGACCACGTACAACGACGACCTGTCGTACGACAACATCGGCAAGGACATCTCCTGCAACCTCGGTTCGATGAACATCGCGCTGTCGATGGACGCCGACGACCTCGGCCAGACCGTCGAGACCGCGATCCGGGCACTGACCGCGGTCAGCGACCAGAGCCACATCGGCTCGGTGCGTTCGATCGAGGACGGCAACGACCGCTCGCACGCCATCGGCCTGGGCCAGATGAACCTGCACGGCTACCTCGCTCGCGAGCACGTGTACTACGGCTCCGAAGAGGGCATCGACTTCACGAACATCTACTTCTACACGGTGCTGTTCCACGCGCTGCGCGCGTCTAACAAGCTCGCGATCGAGCGCGGCACGACGTTCGACGGGTTCGAGGACTCGACCTACGCGTCGGGGGAGTTCTTCGACAAGTACATCGACCGCGCCTGGGTTCCCGAGACCGAGAAGGTCAAGGAGCTGTTCGCAGGCAAGCACATCCCGACACAGGACGACTGGGCCGAGCTGAAGGCGTCGATCCAGAAGCACGGCATCTACAACCAGAACCTGCAGGCGGTGCCGCCGACCGGCTCGATCTCGTACATCAACAACTCGACGTCGTCGATCCACCCGATCGCGTCGAAGATCGAGATCCGCAAGGAAGGCAAGCTCGGCCGCGTCTACTACCCGGCGGCGTTCATGACGAACGACAACCTGGAGTACTACCAGGACGCGTACGAGATCGGCTACGAGAAGGTCATCGACACGTACGCCGCGGCCACGCAGCACGTCGACCAGGGCCTGTCGCTGACGCTGTTCTTCAAGGACACCGCCACCACGCGTGACATCAACAAGGCGCAGATCTACGCATGGCGCAAGGGCATCAAGACGATCTACTACATCCGCCTGCGTCAGCTGGCGCTCGAGGGCACCGACATGGCCGAGTGCGTCTCGTGCATGCTCTGACCTGTTGCTGACCTGAGAACGCGGCCGAACCCCGAGGAACGACGAAGAAAATGACTCCCGAAAGACTCAAGCTGGTCTCCAGCGTGCAGGCGATCAACTGGAACCGTATCCAGGACGACAAGGACCTCGAGGTCTGGAACCGTCTGGTGAACAACTTCTGGCTGCCGGAGAAGGTGCCGCTGTCGAACGACGTGCAGTCGTGGAACACGCTCACCCCCGACGAGCAGCTGCTCACCATGCGGGTGTTCACGGGGCTCACGCTCCTCGACACGATCCAGGGCACGGTCGGTGCGGTGTCGCTGATCCCCGACGCGATCACTCCTCACGAAGAGGCCGTGTACACGAACATCGCGTTCATGGAGTCGGTGCACGCGAAGAGCTACTCCTCGATCTTCTCGACGCTCGCGTCGACGAAGGAGATCGATGAGGCGTTCCGCTGGTCCACGGAGAACCCGAACCTTCAGAAGAAGGCTCAGATCATCATGGACTACTACCAGGGCGATGACCCGCTCAAGCGCAAGGTGGCCTCCACCCTGCTGGAGTCGTTCCTGTTCTACTCGGGGTTCTACCTGCCGATCTACTGGTCGTCGAAGGCGAAGCTGACGAACACGGCCGATCTGATCCGCCTCATCATCCGTGACGAGGCCGTGCACGGGTACTACATCGGCTACAAGTTCCAGAAGGGCCTCGAGAACGAGACCCAGGCGCGTCGCGATGAGCTCAAGGACTACACGTTCTCGCTCATGTACGAGCTCTACGACAACGAGGTGCAGTACACGCAGGACCTCTACGACGGTGTCGGTCTGACCGAAGACGTCAAGAAGTTCCTGCACTACAACGCCAACAAGGCCCTGATGAACCTGGGCTACGAGGCGATGTTCCCCTCCAGCGTCACGAACGTGAACCCGGCCATCCTGTCGGCGCTCTCGCCGAACGCCGACGAGAACCACGACTTCTTCTCGGGGTCGGGCTCGTCGTACGTCATCGGCAAGGCCGAGGCCACGGAAGACGACGACTGGGACTTCTGAGAAGTCGTCTCGGCAGACTCCCGTCCTAGGTCGGGTGGGGCTGAAGAAGGGCCGTGGGGTGTTCGCATCCCACGGCCCTTTCTGCGAGATGAGCGACCTGCGACGCGAACGTGAGGGGAGCCCACGAGCACGTGGCTTTTGTAACGGCATCCGATGACAGGCGGGCACTTCTGCGGGGCGCTGATCCTTGATGGCATGAAGGTATGACAAGACCTTCCCTGCTCGCGATCGGCTCTGCCGCGGTCGCGGGGTGCATCGTGCTCGCGCTCGGCATCATCGCGACCCCACCTTCCCCCAGTCTCAGACCGCACTCGAGCGGCGACGCTGCGCTCGCCCGGACGGTCGAGCGGACCGCGCGTGCCGAAGGGGCACTCGACCGCCTGAGTGTGGGGTACATCGACCTGCGGTCCGATGACGCGGCGATCACGACCGGCTTCGGCGCCGATGACGACACGGAGTACGAGATCGGTTCGGTGACGAAGACCTTCACCGGCCACCTGTTCGCGATCGCGATCGACCGCGGGGAAGTCTCTCCGACCGAGACCCTGGCGAAGGTCTTCCCGGTCCTGGACGGCACTCCGGCGGGATCTGCGACCCTGGTGAGCCTGTCGAACCACACCTCAGGACTCCCCAGCCTCGACGAGGCATCCACCCCGCGGGTGCTGCTCGACACGATCACCAACAGCAACCCGTACCGAGGCGGCGTGAACGATCTGCTCGAACAGGCGGGCCGGCAGCAGCTCTCCGACGCCGGGACCTTCCGTTACTCGAACCTGGGCATGTCGTTGCTCGGACAGGCGCTCGCAGAACGGGCGGGTGTCGAGTACCCGGCGCTCCTGCAGGAGCGGATCTTCGACCCGTTGCAGATGACGCAGAGCAGGATCTCGCTCGACGGGGCCGACTTGCAGGACCCGACGACCGGATACTCTGCGACCGGCGTGCCTCAGGCGCCCTGGTCGATCGCCGCGTTCGCGCCCGCTGGCGGCATCCGCTCGACGCTCGGCGACATGACGAAGTACCTTCGTGCGCTTCTCGACGGTTCCGTTCCCGGCGCAGCGGCCATGGACCGCCACCCCGGCAAGGGTGGGATCGACGAGGGGTATGCCTGGACGATCATCGATCAGGAGGACGGCCCGACGTTGACTCTGCACAACGGGCAGACGGGAGGCTTCGCGTCGTTCCTCGTCCTCGATCGTGAGGGCGGCCGGGGCACGATCGTGCTCTCCAACACCGCGGCGCAGCTTCCGGGGGTCGCTGTGAACCTCATCGAGAAGGGCATCACCGAATGAACCTGTTCCTCGCCATCGCACTCGTGGCGTTCTCCGCGCTCTACGCCGTCAGAGCGTGGGGGATCAAGCGGTTCCGGATCGCGGACCGGACGGCCGCCATCGCCGAATCCGTCGGACTCCTCGCCGTGTTCACCGTGCTGCACTTCGCCACGGGCTGGGCCGGCGTGTCGATCGCGCTGTGGTTCGCGGCCGTCGCGCTCGCCGCCGGTGGCGTGGTGGGGCTCGTGCTGCGCGTCGACGCTCTCCCGTGGATCCGGACGCGCCGCCGACTCACCTGGCGTGTGATCCGCCTGGCGCTCGGCGGGCTGGTGTCTGCGGTCGTGTTCGGACTCGGGGCGATCTCCGCCTTCGGATGACCCGGACGATCGACGGGGAGAGGAGCCGTGGCATCACTCGATCCCGCGGCTCCTCTCGTCCGCCAGGCGGGCGCGTCGATCCTCCTCACGCTTCGAGTAGGTGGCGGCGCGGATCGCGTCGTCGGATTCCAAACCCGTGCCCAGAGCCCCGCCGAGCGTCGCCGCCGATGCGACGAACCACGTGAGCACGAAGAGATCCTCGACGCCGACCGTCCGCCCGAGCGCTTCGCTCATCACGGTCGTATCGAGCACGAAGAGCGCCCACGCCAGATTCACCACGTACAACGCCAGGTAGCAGATGATGATGCCGATGGTCAGCGTCAGGATCGTCGAGGTGTTGTAGAGGCGGGATCTCTCGCGCGCCTGTGTCGAGTCGTCGTCCGGGCGGTCCCAGAGCCTGCCGTCGATCACGATCCAGGCGATGAGGATCGCGATGGAGGCAACGGTCGCGGCCGCCAGGCGCCAGCCGGACAGCGAGATGGCG
>NZ_QOAY01000276.1:12902-13067 GCF_003314775.1 Microbacterium sp. H6
GCGACCACACCGTCGGCTCGATCGTCGCCACGGCCCCGGTGGCCAGGGCTGCGACCAGCGCGGACTTGAGGCCGGCCGCGAGAAGCCACGGACGGTTCGCCAGCACCATGCCCCGCAGCACGCGCCCCCGGGCGCTGAGGCGGGGAAGCGGCAGACGCTGCTCCT
>NZ_QOAY01000276.1:13184-20128 GCF_003314775.1 Microbacterium sp. H6
GTGCGGGCAGGGACAGCACCGCGGCCTGGCGTCGAGGATCGATCGCCGCCAGTAGATAGCGACCGTCGTCGTCGCGAAGCGGGAGCTCGGTGACGCCGACGACGAGGTCCCACCGGTTCTGCTCGGCGTGCGCGCGGAGTCGTTCGAGGGCGACGTCGACGTCTTCGGATCCGAGGGTGAACGGCTCGCTGAGGAGCTCGACGATCCAGCCGTCGGCCTGCGCGGCGACCGGCGGTGTGAGATCGGTCATCCGACGTGCGACGACGGTGGGCGAAGCCGGGTCCGCCACGAGCCCCACTCGGATCGGCTCCATCTCCGCAACCTACACCTCTCCCGAGTACACCGCACGGGAGCGAACTGATCTTCGCCCTGTGATGTCGGCGGCCCGTGGCAAGATCCGTGCATGGAAACCCTCAGACTCCGGACCTGGTCCGAGAACGACCTCGAGCTGCTGCATGCCGCCAACACCCCAGAGATGACCGCGCACCTCAACGGGCCGGAGACCGACGACCAGATCACGGAGCGCCACGCCCGTTACCTGCGCCTGGTCGCCTCCGGAGAAGCGCGGATGTTCGTCGTCGAGGACGAGGAGGGGATGTCGCTCGGGTCGATCGGCTACTGGCCGGTCGTGTGGAGGGATGAGCCGGCATGGGAGACCGGATGGTTCGTCCGACCCGAAGCGCAGGGGCGCGGGGTCGCATCGAAAGCCCTCGCCCTCCTGATAGACGACGCCCGTGCGCACCCCGAGCCGCGGCGGCTCCTGATGGCCTGTCCCGCGATCGAGAACTCCGCCTCAAACGGAGTCTGCCGACGTAACGGCTTCACGCTGCACGGCACGGTCACGGACCAGTTCCGTGGCGCCGAGATGACCGTGAACGAATGGGCCCTCGACCTCACGGCCTGATCGACGTCATTCCGCGGGGTACTTCTGCGCCTTGAGCAACCGCGCCAGGTGAGCGGCGTTCCTGGTGGCAGTGCTGATCGCGGACGCGACCTTCTCGGGAGTCTCCTCGAGGTCCTTGTAGTCGGTGGTCTGCATCGCCTCGCCGTTCCAGTAGACCGAGCTCTGTGCGGGAACCGTGTATCCGACGTCGTTCAGTGACTGGAAGAGGATCGCCGCGATATGGTGGGCGCCGTCCTCGTTGCCGACGACGCCGGCGATGGCCACCTTGTCGAACAGGATGGGGCGGCCGTCTTCGTCGCTCTCGCCCAGCTCAGCGTCGAGGCGTTCCAGCACGCGCTGCGCGACGCTCGAATGCTGACCCATCCACGTCGGCGTGACGAAGACCAGGATGTCGGCGTCGAGTACCTGCTGACGGATTCGCGGCCACTCATCACCGTCACCCATGTCCTTCTCGACCCCAGGGCTCAGCGAGAAGTCGACGGCGCGCACGAGGTCGCCGGTGACATCGTGCTCTGCCAGGGCGTCGAGGAGCTGCGTCGCGAGGAGGTCGGAGCTGGACGACGCGGGAGACGGCTTGAGCGTGCAGGAGATGGCGACGGCGGTGAGGGGAGTGTTCATGCTCCGAGCACACCAGACCTCGAAGAACGTGCACAGGGGGTTTCCCAGTCCGGGCTATCCTGGTAGACGGCACCGACGACAGGAGATCCCGTGATCCTCAGCTTCCTCTTCTTCATGATCCTCTTCATCGGAGGCATCCTGCTGATGGGTATCTCCTTCGGGCTGCCGGCATTCCAGGCGCTCGCCTTCTGCGGCGGTCTTCTGCTGGTGACGCTGGCGCTCGCCTTCATCTTCCGCCAGGGCGGCTCGGCCACTCGTCGCTCGAACAACTGGTCGGGCAACGCCACCGAGTAACCCCCGCGGCGCGTCGTCGCCTCAGGGCTTCTTGCGCCGCAGCGCCTCCGCTGCCTGGCGTCCGGCGACGACCGGCAGGACACCGGTGAAGCCTTCCCGAACCCGAGCGGCGTCGGCGATCTTGCCGCGTGCGGCGAACCACCCGATGACCAGTGCGGGGATGAGCAGCACGAGCGAGGCCAGCACCCAACGTCCGGTCTCGGAGAAGCCCATGGACACCAGCACGAACAGCAAGAACGCCAGGGTCAGGTAGCCCGTGTAGGGGGCTCCGAACATCCGGAACGATGGGCGTTCCACCAGTCCTCTCTTCGCGAGCGTGTGCATCTTCAGCTGACACAGGATGATCGTCGCCCAGCCGCCGATGATGCCGATGGCCGAGACCTCCAGCACGATCTCGAAGGCCTGCGAGGGCCAGAGGGCATTGATGCCGACCCCGATCAGCGTGATCGAGGCGGTGAGGAGGATGCCGCCGAACGGTACGCCGTTCGCGCTCATCCTCGCCGTGAAGCGAGGCGCCGAGCCGTTGACGGACATGGATCGCAGAATGCGACCAGTGGAGTAGAGGCCCGCATTGAGGCTGGAGAGCGCTGCGGTGAGGACGACGAAGTTCATGACCGACCCGGCGACCGCTCCGGTGTACGGCGAGCCGATGTGGGAGAAGAAGGTGACGAAGGGCGACTCCCCGGCCTTGTACGTGTCGAACGGCAGCAGAAGCGAGAGCAACAGGATCGAGCCGACGTAGAAGACGGCGATCCGCACCACGACGGTGTTGATGGCCTTGGGCATGACCTTCGCGGGCTCTGAGGTCTCACCGGCGGCGGTGCCGACGAGTTCGATCGACGCGTACGCGAACACGACACCCGAGATGGCGAGTATCGGGGCGAAGTAGCCCATCGGGAACACACCGCCGTTGTCGGCGATGACGGCGATCCCGGTGACTCCGAGATCCGTGGTGCCGTTGAAGATGATGAAACAGGTCCCGACCACGAGGAAGACGACCAGAGCGGTCACCTTGATCATCGCGAACCAGAACTCCATCTCGCCGAACAGCTTCACGCTGACCAGGTTGAGCGACAGCACGACGACCAGAGCGACAAGGGCGATGAGCCATTGGGGGACGGCCTGCAGCGGCTCCCAGTACTGCGCCCAGAACTTGACGTACAGCGCGGCGGCCGTGACGTCGACGATCGAGGTCATCGCCCAGTTCAGGAAGTAGAGCCAGCCGCTCGCGAACGCCAGCTTCTCACCGTAGAACTCTCGTGCGTACGAGACGAAGGAGCCCGAGGAAGGGCGGTGCAGCACGAGTTCGCCGAGCGCGCGGAGGATGAGGAACGCGAAGAAACCGCAGAGGGCGTAGACGAGGATGAGTGCAGGGCCGCTGGATGCGAGACGTGCGCCCGCACCCATGAACAGCCCCGTGCCGATCGCGCCGCC
The DNA here is from genome assembly GCF_003314775.1 of Microbacterium sp. H6. NCBI lineage: Bacteria > Bacillati > Actinomycetota > Actinomycetes > Micrococcales > Microbacteriaceae > Microbacterium > Microbacterium sp. H6. Next base: position 16,435 of record NZ_QOAY01000276.1, read on the forward strand.
GATCGCGATCATCTGGATCTGGCGGGGCTTGAGGGTCTTGTGATACCCCGCCTCCTCGTTGGAGAAGTCTGCGACCGCGAGGGTGCGATCACCCGTGAGCTCACGCTCGTTCTCGCGTGCGTCTTCGGGATCGAGGGGGACGCGGGATGTGGGGTCGGCCATGCGATACCTCTCCGGGCGAAGCGACGCGGACGCGATCTGCGCCCGACCTCCTGTGCGAATTCCTGCACAGGCTCCATGAATCATGGCGGCGATCGCGTTCGAGGACACGCATCTGGCGAGGATTCTCGCGCAGAGTACCGGTATGGGATCCGGCGTCCCGATATCGACGTCAGCGTCGTCTGGCGAGTCTCGCCTCGAGGTTCGCCCTGACAGCCGGCCACTCCGGTTCGATGATCGAGTACTCCACGCTGTCGCGCAGCGCGCCGTTGCGGTAGCGGCTCATCGCCCGCATGACCCCGTCCTGCTTCGCGCCGAGGCGCTCGATCGCCGCCCGCGACTGGAAGTTGACCCACTGCGTGGTGAGGCCGACGCGGAAGACTCCGAGGGACTCGAATGCGTGACGCAGCAGCAGCAGCTTGGACTCGGCGTTCGTGCCCGAGCCGTGCGCGGACGGTCGATTCCAGGTGAAGCCGATGTGCAGTCGGGGTACGTCGGCCACGATGTCGTAGTACGACGTGAGCCCGAGGATGCGACCGTTGGTGTCGAAGGCCGTGAAGGGGATCATCTCGCCCTTCTCGATGAGGCCGATCCGTCGCTCGACCTCCGCAGCCACGCCGTCGGGTGCGGGGACCGAGGTGTACCACGCCGTCTTCCAGAGGTCCCCCTCCTGCACTGCCTCGATCAGTCCGTCGATGTGCGATCGATCGAGAGGTCGGAGTTCCACGAGCTCGCCGGAGAGGGTGACGGGGGAGGGGGCGACGAGGAAGGCCATGCCGATATTCAACCAGCAGTGACGAGGGGCCTCTGACGCAGCAGGCGCTGGTAGGCCTCGACCAACTCGATGGTGACGTCCAGCTCGAAGGCGAGACTCGCCAGGTGCGGCCCGCGCACCTCTTCCGCCTCGGCATACGCCCGCGGCGTGATCAGGCGGGACGCCGCCCATTCGTCGGCCTGACGCTCCTGCTGCGTTCGTGTGGCCGATGTCGTCGCGGGGAAATGACCGAGGCAGGCGTGCCCCAGCTCATGGGCGAGCACACTGCGGGTCGTGCGGGCGCTCATCCCCGGAGCGAGGCGGATCGTGCGCGTGGTGGGGTCGTAGCCCCCGCGGGTGCGGCCGGGCCGCTCGACCACGCGCACCCGCTGCGCGTCGGCGAGGTGGAGGAGCTGGTGCATTCTCTCCTCCTCGTGACGTCTCGCGGGCGGAAGCCGGTATCGGCCTACTCGTAGAGGTCGTCGGTGTCGGCGTCGTGCCGGACGCCGGATTCGAAGGCGACCTCACGGCTATCTTCGCGGGGGCCGGCGACATCGGGGGTGCGCCGGATCGGCGTGATGCGCGCTGTGGTCTCGCCGTCGGCTCTGAGGCGCTCTTCCGCGCGGGCGAGCAGGACATGGGGCTCGACGCCGAGGTCGGCGCAGACCGCGTAGACGACGGGTACCGGGATCGCTCGCTTGCCCGTCACGTAGTTGTCGAGTGCACTTCGGGCGATGCCGATGCTGCGCGCCATCGCGGCGATGCTGCTCCGCGAGGCGGCGATCTCCGCGCGCATCTGGCGACCCACGGCCTCGTTGAACTCCTCTGCAGGTGTCTTCACCCGGCTCACCATAGCAGCGTGACGACGCCAGAATGCCGCCATTCTGGCCCATTCGACCCCCATTCGTGTCCGTTCGTGGCGCTAGTGTAGGCGTATGGGGACGGAATTGCGTCATTTGCTGGCATCGGAAGTCGACGGAGCACGGTTTCACGCCGGGGTGTCCTTTTCCGAGCTGTCGGAGCGTTCGGGTATCGGCCCGGACGCCCTGGGGGAGCTTCTCGACGGCAGGGAGGACTTCACCGTCGTCGACCTCGTGCGTATCGCCGATGTGCTCGGCATCCCGGTCACCGCGCTTCTTCCGGGAGCGGCAGGCGACGACTCGTGACGGTTGCTGTGCCGGACCGCCGTGTCCGTGCCTGGCGATAGCGTGGGGGCATGAAGACAGTGTCGTTCGGATCGTCCACCGCCCCCGCCGTGATCGCCGGCATGATGCGCATCGACGACAAGGATGACGCGCACATCCGCCACCTCTACGACACGACCAGGGCTGCGGGCATCGACTTCTTCGACCATGCGGACATCTACGGCGGCAGCATGCACCACTGCGAGTCGCGGTTCGCCGAGGCGCTGCAGCTGACCTCTTCCGAGCGCGACGAGATCGTGCTGCAGACGAAATGCGGCATCGTGCCCTCGCAGGGGATGTTCGACTTCTCCTACGAGCACATCGTGGCCCAGGTCGAGGGTTCGCTCGCTGCTCTGCGGACCGACCGCCTCGATGTGCTCCTGCTCCACCGCCCCGATGCGCTCGTCGAGCCCGAGGAGGTCGCCCGCGCGTTCGATGACCTGGAGAGCGCGGGAAAGGTCAGGGCGTTCGGCGTCTCGAACCACACCCCGCGTCAGATCGATCTGCTCCGCACCGCAGTCCGGCAGCCGCTGGTGGCGAATCAGCTCCAGCTGTCGATCACGCACGCACCGATCATCGCGCAGCCGGTCGCTGCCAACATGGCCGGCCATGACCAGAGCCTGGTGCGCGATGGCGGCGGCATCGTGGAGTACTGCCGTGTCAACGGGATCACGATCCAGGCATGGTCGCCGTTTCAGGACGGCTTCTCGCACGGGGTGTTCCTCGGCAACCCCGCCTACGCGGAGCTGAACGCCGTGATCGATCGCCTCGCGGCGGTGCACGACGTCACCCCGATCGCCATCGCGACCGCCTGGATCACCCGCCACCCCGCCGGCATGCAGGTGGTCCTCGGAACCACGACGCCCGAGCGGGTGGGTGATGCGGCAGCCGGTGCCGATGTCGCGCTCACCCGACCCGAGTGGTACGAACTGTTCCGTGCCGGCGGACACCTGCTTCCGTAGACCCCTGCGGTCCGTCGCGGCGTCGTCTACCCTGAACTCATGTCGTTCCTGTTCTCGCTCCTCGTCATCGCCCTGATGATCGGCGCGCTGATCGACATCATCACGCGGGACAGCTCGCTGGTGAAGTTCCTGCCGAAACTGGCGTGGATCATCATCGTGATCCTGCTGCCGCTGATCGGTGGCCTGCTCTGGTTCGGTCTCGGCCGCGAGTACGGGGAGTCCGGCATGCGGATGCCGCGGATGCGACGAGCTGAGCGGCCCGCGGCGCCGACCGACGTGCGTCCGGCGCCACCGAGGGACACGAGAACCACCGAGCAGCAGATCGCCGATCTCGACCGTGAGATCGAGGAGTGGCGGTTGCGCCAGGAGATCGAGAAGAAGCGCGGGGCCGACGGCGACGCGCCAGCCGGCACCTCTTAGGCGGCCGGCAGCCCCTGATCTGCCGGCGGGAGGTCGAAGGACTCGCGGATCGCGTCCTCCAGGAACGGATATCGGAATTCGAAACCGGCCGCTGTGAGCTTCTCCGGCAGCACCCACCGGCTCTTCAGGATCAGCTCGGTCTCGGTGCGCATGCCGATGGCTCCGAGCTCCAGCATCCATCGGGGCATCGGAACCCCGATCCGCGCTCCGAGGGC
>NZ_QOAY01000234.1:0-5353 GCF_003314775.1 Microbacterium sp. H6
CCACGCGTGCCAGAACCCGAGCGATCCGGTCCACGGCAGAACGGCGCCGAACGGCCAGCCCTGCGAAGGGTCGCTCGCCATCGCCGCGACACCGTCGCCGTAGGTCTGCAACGCAGCGCGACTGCGTGAGTCACCGGCCTCGGTCGCGGCGACCAGACCGAGCATGGCCTCGGCCGTGGCATCCGCTCCTCCGGCGATCAGCCACCCCGGCAGCCGGCGTCCGTCGCTGTGCACCCACTGCCCGGCGCGCGAGAGCGACTCCTGCCCGAGCGCGTCGAGGCACAGGTGCAGGCGGGCGAGGAGGAATGCTGCGAACTCCGGATCGTCGCGACGGAAGGCCGCGTAGCCCTCGCCGAAGGCCCAGACCGAACGGGCGAGCCAGTACGACTCCGCCGAGTCGGAGGGGTCGGGCAGTTCGACAGGGACGGCGCTGGGGGTCAGGGTGCCGTCCTCCTGCTGCCACAGCACCACACGCCCGGCATTCGGACCGGAGGCGGTCTGCAGGAAGGCGAGTGAGCGGAGCACGTCGCGGGCCTCGTCACGGCTCTGCGCGTCGCCCGCTGCCTTCCATTCGCGCAGGAACACGATGGCCGCGCGGGCGATGTCGTCGGCGTTGTACGCGCCCTGCGACCAGTGTCCCGTCACCGCATCCCGTGTGCCACCGCCGACCGGGCGATAGCCGCCTGCGCCGTCGGTGTCGGCGTAGGTCCAGGGCGCGCGGACCGCCGGTTGCGCCTCGATTCCGAACGTGGTGTGGGTCGCGCTCGCGACGACGGGAACATCGGCGAGGAGGAATCGCAGGTGGGCGAGGTTCGTCAGCCGTGGTCGACGCGCAGTCTCGGACGTCAGCACTGCCGTGCCGGTCGCAGTGTTCGTCGCGCCCCTGGCGGCGTCGACGGGGAGGAGGGCGAGCGCGGAGGCCGCCGCCGTGAACGTCAGGAAGGTGCGTCGAGAGGCATCCATGTCCTCACGCCTCTCCGCCGTCGCGCAGCGCGCGACCCCACGACTCGGCCGGATCGTGGATCGCGACCGCCAGAGTCGTGTCGGACTGCCCGTAGTACGCGAACCACTTTCCGTGGAACTTCACGAGCCCCTCCACGAAGGTCACGTTCGAGACGAGCCCGTGCATGTCCTCGAAGGTCTGCGGGCGCAGCCACGGTTCCTGCAGGCGGGCGATGACCTTCGTCGGCTCGTCCGGGTCGATGGCGATCTGCCCGCAGCGGTAGTCGACGTCGACGGTGCCGTCGTCGTGCACCACACGGGTGGCACCGTTGGTGAGGAACAGCAGCAGGCCGTTGTCGGTGACCACAGGGGAGGTGCCGATCTCGACGAGCGCCTCGTCCCAGGTGCCGGGCGTCGGCGAGTACATCGGCTCGGTGTCGGCGGTGCCGGGAGTCCAGTGGATCAGGTCGTCGCTGGTCGCCCAGTAGATCGCGCCCTCGCCGAAGTACATCCACCACTTGCCGTGCATCCGCTGCGGAACGATGACCCCGGCCTTGGACCAGTTGAAGCCGCGCGGGTCCATGGTCTTGAAGGTGTCGAAGTCGTCGAAGAGCGGGCCGTGCTTGGTCCAGGTGCGCAGGTCGGTCGAGGTCGCCAGGCACAGCTGTGCGCTCCGGCGGTCCCAGCCCGTGTAGGTGAGGTAGTACGTGCCGTCGATCAGCGCGATGCGCGGGTCTTCGCACCCGTAGGTCTCGTAGTCCTCGGAGGGGGAGAGGATCGGCGCATCCTCTCGGGTGAACGTCACCCCGTCCGTCGAGCGGGCGATACCGATGTGGGAGACGATGTCGTCGGCGTGCGCCCGGTAGAGCAGCACGACCTCGTCGCCGTCGACGATGGCCGCCGGGTTGTAGAGGTTGGCCGACTCCCAGCTGTCGCCGCGCGGACGCAGGATCGGGTTGCCCTCATAGGGCGTGAACGGACCGAGGGGGAAGGAGGCTCCGGAGAACATGGGGGCCCTTTCTTGCTGGGGGATGGAGGCTAGCCTTTGACGGCCGCGCCGAGATCAGTGGCCTTGAAGAAGCGCTGGAAGACGACGAACAGGATGACGACGGGGAACGCGAGCGCCGTGGCGCCGGCGAGGATCGCACCGTTCGGGTTGGCCGTGGACTGCGCCACGTTGGAGATGTAGTTCGCCAGTGACACGGCCAGCGGCTGCAGGCTCGCATCCTTCGTGATGAGGAATGGCCAGAGGAACTCGTTCCAGGGGCCGATGAAGGTGACCAGCACGACCGTGACCAGCACGGGGCGGATGAGCGGGATCGCGACGGATGTCAGCAGACGGATCTCGCCCGCACCGTCGATCCGCGCCGCTTCGAAGATCTCCACCGGCAGCGCCTTGAAGAACTGCACGAAGATGAACACCGCCGTGGTGTTGATCAGGAACGGCAGGATCATGCCCATGTACGAGTCGCCGAGGCCGTAATTGCGCGTGATCTGCACGTAGAGCGGGATCATCAGCAGCTGGAACGGCACCATCTGCACGAGCAGCATCAGCACCCAGATCACGCCGCGCCCACGGAAGTCGAGACGGGCGATCGCGTAGCCGGCGAGCAGGCCGAACACGACGGTCCCCAGCAGCACGCCGGCTGTGAAGATCAGCGAGTTCAGCAGCGAGCCGACCAGGTCGATGCGCGAGTCGATCGCGACGAAGTTGTCGACCGTCCACCCGCTCGTCGGGAACAGCTCGCTGGGGGAGTTCGTCGGACTCTCCTGGAACGCCCCCACGATCATGAAGTAGAACGGGAAGGCGAAGCCGATGGCCGCGATCGTGAGCAGGATGATGCTCAGGATGCGGGGGGCTGAACGCGTGCGTTTCATCATCGCTCCCTGGTCGCTCGGTTGGCCGCCAGCGAGAGCATGCCGACGAGGATCACGAGGATCATGCCGATGGCCGCTGCGGTGTCGGGGTTCTGCTGCTGGATGCCCAGCTGATAGATCAACAGCACCGGGGTGGTCGATGCGCCGTCAGGGCCGCCCCCGTTGGTGAGCAGATACGGCTCGGTGAAGAGGTTGGCTCCGGTGATGATCGACAGGATCAGCACGAGGGTCGTGGCGCTGCGCACCCCGGGGATCGTGACGTGTCGGAAGCGCGAGAGCACCCCGGCGCCATCGGTCTCCGCCGACTCGTACAGCTCCTTCGGCACGTTCTGCAGCGCCGCCAGATACAGCAGGATGTAGAACCCGAGCTGCTTCCAGGTCACGTAGAACGCGATCATCGGCATCGCGAGTCCGCTGTTGACGAGCCACGACGGGTCGGGGGCGAGCGGGCCGAGGATCGTGTTGATCAGCCCGTTGCCCGAGAACAGCAGCATCCACACGCCCACCAGCGAGACGCTCGCCGTGAGATACGGCACATAGAACGCGACTCGGTACGCCGCGACCCACCGGATGCCGGTGTTCAGGGCCGCGGCGAGCACCAGGGCGAGCACGGCCGTGAGGGGCACGTTGATGACCAGGAAGATCAGGGTGTTGCGGAACGAGCCGAGCACTCGCGGGTCGGTGAGCACCGTGACGAAGTTGTCGAAGCCCACGAACGGGCGGTCGACCTCGGTGCCGGGAGCGGTGAAGAAGTAGTCGTGGAAGGCGATGTAGACCGCGAACGCGAGGGGGTAGGCGAAGATCGCGATCACGAACACGAAGTACGGCAGCGCGAACAGTCCACCGATCGGTTGCGCACCCAGCCATCGGGTGCGCAACCTCTTCTTGTCGGTCACGGCGTCACTCGGCGACGAGCGCGTCGATCTTCTTCGCCGCGTTCCCGAGGAAGTCGTCGATCGACTCCTTGTCGAAGATCACGGCCGAGGAGTACTCGTCGCGGAATGCCTGCCACGCCTCGACGGAGTTCGGGATGCTGGGCACGTCGGCGGTCTTCTCTGCCTGCTCGGCGAACGCCACGTAGTTCGGGTTCGCGGCGAAGTAGTCGCCGTAGGTGTCGGTGAGGCCGGTGCGCATCGGCATCTGCCCCGTGGCCTCGAGCAGCTGGCCGTCGCTGTCCTCGCTGGTGGAGAACTTCAGGAACTCCCACGCCGTGCCCTGGTTCTTGCACGCCGTGAACATCGACACGCTCTTCGAGTCGGCGAACGTCGTGGGGGCCTCGCGGCCGTCGCTGGTCGGCACCGGCATGAAGCCGACGTCGACCGTGTCGGCATAGGAGGGGATCGCCCAGGGGCCGGCGAGCTGCATGGCGGTGGTGCCGGCCGACATTGCGTCATCGGTCGAGGCCTCGTTCGGCGACAGCTTCTCGTCGTAGAAGGTCTTCCAGAACTCGGAGACGGTGCGCCCGGCATCCGAGTCGAAGGTGGACTTGCCGTCTTCGACGAGCATCGTGCCGTCGGTCTCGGCCAGGTACAGCGGATAGAAGTCGAACCACGGCTGGTAGAACTCACTCGTCGGTGCCGGCCAGATCGCACTCTGCACGCCCGAGGCGACGATCGCGCGCGACCCCTCGAGGAACGCGTCGTACGTGTTCATCTGCGGTTCTTCGGGGTCGATCCCCGCGGCCTGGAAGAGCGCCTTGTTGTACATGACCATCACGGGGTTCGACTTCCACGGGAGCTGGTAGAAGCTGCCATCGCTCGCGTAGGCGTCGACCTCTCCGCCGCGCTCGGTGATGTAGTCGCTGCCGCCGTCGATCTTGCTGAGGTCGACGAGTCCGCCCTGCTTGACCCAGCCCGAGACCGCGGCCGGCGCCACGTTGTAGACGAGGCAGGGAGCCGTGCCCGCGGTGATCGCGGCGGTGATCGCCTCTTCCGACGACGAGCCAGCGGGGATCTCCTGCGCCTTGACCTTCTCGTCGGGGTGCTCGGCGTTCCATGCCTCGACCACTGCGGTGCCCCAGGCGAGTTCCTGTTCGTTGTTGGAGAGCCAGATGCTGATGGGCCCGGTGCCGTCGGCGGATCCTTCGCCGCCGCCCCCTCCGGCCGAGCATCCGGTGGCGATGAGAGCGGTGGCGCCGATCAGGGCGATTGCGCGGAGCTTCTTCATGGTGTCCTCCTTGACACTGCGGGTGATGACGCTGCGGGTGGTGATGCTGTGGTGATGCGGATATCGACTAGCTCGTGCTCTCCCGGAAGTGCACGACGTTGCAGTCGACGATCTCGGTGCGCGGCTGCGCCCCGAGGATGTCTGCCCGCAGGAGGCGGGCGGCGGCGCGGCCCCGGGCCGCGGGGTCGGACGAGACGCTGGTCAGCGCCGGAGACAGGTGGGCGGAGAGGTGGTCGTCATCGAAGCCCGAGATCGCGAGGTCCTGCGGGATCGAGAGGCCCTGGGAGCGCGCGTAGGAGAGGCCGGCGATGGCCATGGTGTCGTTCGAGTAGAGGACCGCGGTCGGGCGGTCGGGCAGGGCGAGGAG
>NZ_QOAY01000085.1:0-226 GCF_003314775.1 Microbacterium sp. H6
GGGCGGACGCCGCAGCATCCGCCCCCGTTGCGGTGAGGGTGGTCACTGGACCGCCGCGGCCCACTTCTCGCCGAGCAGCGTGCCGGCGTTCGTCGACTGCTCCTCGGTCGGGACGACGGTCTCCTCCGGAGCCTCGGGGAGCGCGGCGGCGAGGTCGGCGTCGATCGTGCCGGCGTCGGTCATGGCCTCCATCCGCACCGGACGGGCGCCGCCCTTCAGCCACAGG
>NZ_QOAY01000085.1:404-13070 GCF_003314775.1 Microbacterium sp. H6
GTTGTAGTACCCGGCGTAACCGGTGCCGTCGAACACGACGACCTTCCAGTCCTTGTTGTCGGCCGTGTGCGAGGCGTTCAGGTAGTCCCAGTCGAAGACGACCGGGGTCTCGCCGCTCGCGATGGTCGCGGTGGTCACGTCGACCTTGAGCAGGTTTCCAGCCTTCTGCAGCTCGGAGAAGAAGTCGATGCCCGGCTGGAAGTCGTCCAGCGTGCCGTCGGACTGCACGGTCGCGAGACCGACGGCGGCGAATGCGGCCCCCGCCTGCGTCGGGTCGCCGTTGATGGCGACGGCGCCCTTGTAGTCGGCGGAGAGCAGGTCGGAAAGTTCGGCGGGAGCGTCGAACTTCGACGAGTCGTAGCCGATCGACATGTACCCGCCGTAGTCGCCCACGAAGAGGCCGGTGGGCTCCTTCAGCTCGTCGGGGATGTCGTCCCACGTCTGCACCTTGTAGGGAGCGAACACATCGGTGTTCTGCAGGGCGACCGTGAGACCGATGTCGAAGACGTCGGGTGCGGTGTCGAGACCCTCGTTCGTCTTGGCGGCCTGGATCTCCTCGGCGCTGGAGACGTCGGGAGACGCCTCGTTGATGGTGATCTCCGGATACTTCTCGGCGAAGAGGTCGAGGATCTCGCCGTAGTTGGCCCAGTCGCGGGGCAGCGCGATGACGTTGAGCGAGCCCTCGGCCTTGGCTGCAGCCTCGAGGTCGGCGAACGTGCCGAAGTCGGCGACCGAGGCCGCTGCGGCGGCATCGACGTCGGAGCTGCCGCCACCAGTGGCGTCCGCTGCTCCGGAGCAGGCGGTGAGCGCGAGTGCGGCGGTGGTGGCCAGGGCGATGCCCGCGCCGATGCGCGCGCGGCGGGTGAAGCGAGCCATGAGTGTCCTCTCGGTGTCCGGCGCTGTGAGCCGGTGTCGGGTTGCGAGAGGACACTATGAGGTGGAGGTTGCCGCCCGTCGCGGGTCAGGTGAACGGATGGTGGCTGGGTGCTGTCCGGTCGGGGCCGCCGGGGCTTCAGCTCTGGGAAACCGTGTACTTGAAGCCGCGATGCGAGCCGACGTAGCCGAGCCGCTCGTAGAAGCGGTGGGCATCGACGCGGGCGGCGTCGGAGGTGAGCTGCACCATCGATGCGTCGACGGCTGGGGCGGCGACCTCTCCGACCCAGCGCATCACGGCGGAACCGATGCCCGACGAGCGCAGACTGCTCTGCACCCGTACTGCCTCGACCAGCAGCCGCCGTGCACCGCGACGCGCCATGCCCGGGATCGAGGTGAGCTGCAACGTGCCGACCACCGCACCGTCGAGCTCGACCACGAGCAGGTCGTTCGACGGCTCGGCCAGGATCTCGCGGAGACCGCGCTCATAGGCCGGGCGGTCCTCAGCGGATGCCACATCGCCGCGTGCCGCACTGATCGGGTCGTCGGCGAGGAGGGCGATCACGGCATCCGTGTCGTCGACCGTCGCGCGGCGCAGGAGCGCGGTGCCGATGCGCGATTCGAAGGAGTGGGGCAGCGGGAGGGCTTCGAGCATGGCTCCAGTCTGTCAGCGGATGAGTCTGTCGGCGGATGCGAGGGCGGCGTCGACTCTCTGGAATCATGGCGAGGTGGATATCGGCGCCGTGCTCGGACTCGAGCAGCTCACCTGGGGGATGCTGCTGCTCGTGGTGATCGCCGCGTTCTGCGCCGGCTGGATCGATGCGGTCGTGGGCGGGGGAGGGCTGCTGCAGCTGCCGGCGCTGCTCCTGATCCCCGGCATCTCCCCGGTGCAGGCGCTCGCGACGAACAAGCTCGCCTCGGTCTTCGGCACGGCCACCAGCAGTGCGACCTATTACCGACGAGCCAAACCCGACCTGCGCACCGCCCTGCCGATGGCGATCATCGCGTTGATCGGCTCCTTCGGAGGGGCCGCTGTCGCCACCGTGCTGCCCCCTGCCGCGTTCAAACCCATCATCGTGATCGCTCTGCTCGCTGTGGCCCTGTTCACGGCGTTCCGGCCGCAGATGGGCGCGGCGACCCAGCTGCGCTTCCATGGGCACAAGCACCACATCATGGCGGGCGCAGCGGGACTCGGGATCGGCTTCTACGACGGGATGATCGGTCCTGGCACCGGTACCTTCCTCGTGATCACGCTGGTCGCGCTGCTCGGCTACGACTTCCTGCAGGCGAGCGCCAAAGCCAAGATCGTCAACCTCGCGACGAATGCGGGTGCGTTGATGCTGTTCATCCCGCACGGCGCCGTGCTATGGCTGCTCGGGGGCATCCTCGCGGTCGCGAACGTCGCGGGAAGCTACTTGGGCTCGCGGATGGCGATCTCGCGCGGGACCACGTTCATCCGCGTCGTGTTCCTCGTGGTCGTGATCGCGCTGATCGGCAAGCTCGGAGTCGATGTGTGGAACGAGAACATCGTCCCGGCCTTCGCATCGATCGCAGGCTGAACGAAGCGACGCCGCCGCAGGCAGAAACGCCGGATCAGGCAGGTTCCTCGCAGAACCGCCTGATCCGGCGTGTGTGCCTGTGCTCGCGCGAGGCGGCTGGACTCAGTCTTCGTCCTCGGGCTCGAAGTCGACGCCGGCCTCGGCGCGTTGCGCATCGGTGATCGGAGCGGGAGCGGAGGTCAGCGGGTCGAAGCCGTTGCCCGACTTCGGGAACGCGATGACCTCGCGGATCGACTCGGTCTTAGTCAGGTGCTGCAGCACGCGGTCCATCCCGAGTGCGATCCCACCGTGGGGCGGAGCGCCGAACTTGAACGCGTCGAGTAGGAAGCCGAACTGCTCGTCGGCCTGCTCGTCGCTGATGCCCATGACCTCGAACACGCGCTTCTGGATGTCCTCACGGTGGATGCGGATCGACCCGCCGCCGAGCTCGGAGCCGTTGCACACGATGTCGTACGCGTACGCGAGGGCCGATCCGGGGTCGGTGTCGAACGTGTCCTCGAACTCGGGCTTGGGACCCGTGAACGCGTGGTGCACGGCCGTCCAGGCACCGGCGCCCACTGCCACGTCACCGGAGGCCACCGCGTCGGCCGCCGGCTCGAACATGGGAGCGTCGACGACCCACGTGAAGGCGAACTCGTCGGGGTTCAGATAGCCCAGGCGGCGACCGATCTCGACGCGCGCTGCACCGAGGAGTGCCCGGCTCTGCTTGGTGTCACCGGCGGCGAAGAACACGCAGTCGCCCGGCTCTGCACCGACGAGCTCTGCGAGTCCGGCCTGCTCGGCCTCCGACAGGTTCTTGGCTGCGGGGCCGCCCAGCGTGCCGTCCTCGTTGAACAGGACGTAGGCGAGGCCACGTGCACCGCGCTGCTTGGCCCAGTCCTGCCAGGCGTCGAGCTGCTTGCGCGGCTGGCTCGCGCCGCCGGGCATGCGCACAGCGCCGACGTACTCGGCCTGGAAGACGCGGAACGGGGTGTCCTTGAAGTACTCCGTCGCCTCGACGAGCTCGAGGCCGAAGCGCAGGTCGGGCTTGTCGGAGCCGTACTTGGCCATCGCCTCGGCGTAGGTCATGCGCGGCAGCGGGGTCTGCACCTCGACGCCGATGGTCGCCCACATCGCCACGATGAGCGACTCCATGAGGGCGATCACGTCCTCCTGGTCGACGAAGCTCATCTCGATGTCGAGCTGCGTGAACTCCGGCTGACGGTCGGCGCGGAAGTCCTCGTCGCGGTAGCAGCGGGCGATCTGGAAGTACTTCTCGACGCCGCCCACCATGAGCAGCTGCTTGAACAGCTGAGGGGACTGGGGCAGTGCGTACCAGCTGCCGGGGCTCAGGCGCGCGGGAACCAGGAAGTCACGGGCGCCCTCCGGCGTGGAGCGGGTGAGGGTGGGCGTCTCGACCTCGGTGAAGTCGTCGGCGTGCAGCACGTCGCGGATCGCCTTGTAGACGTTCGAGCGCAGGCGCAGGGCGGCGGCCGGGGCCGGGCGGCGCAGGTCGAGGTAGCGGTACTTCAGGCGTGCTTCCTCGCCAACGGTCTCGGTGTCGGCGAGAGCCGTGGAGACCTGGAAGGGGAGCGGAGCGGACTCGTTCAGCACCTCGACGTCGGTCGCGATGAGCTCGATCTCGCCGGTCGGCAGGTTCGGGTTCGCGTTGCCCTCGGGGCGCTGCGAGACCTCGCCGGTCACCTTCAGGACGAACTCGTTGCGAAGCGGGTGCGCGATCTCCTCGTCGCGGATGACGACCTGGGCGATGCCGGAGGCGTCCCGCAGATCGATGAAAGCGACTCCTCCGTGGTCACGACGGCGATCGACCCAACCCGAGAGGGTGACGGTCTGACCGATGTGCTCGGCTCGCAGAGAGCCTGCCGAGTGGGTGCGAAACACGGAGTATTCCTTCTGATCTGGGAAATGGGGAACCCGCCCATTCTACGGGGGCGGTCGGCCGGTCATCGGCCCGGTCACCGACGGCCGGGACGGCGTATCAGTAGGATCGCCACGACACAGCTCATACACAGAAAGAGTGCACCGTGGACAACAACGGCATCTCCGATCTCTATGCGTCGATCTTCTCGGGTACCACCGGCCTGATCGCGCTCGTCTTCTACATCCTCGTCGCGGTCGGCCTGTGGAAGGTCTTCACCAAGGCCGGGTACCCGGGAATCCTCGCCATCATCCCGTTCGTGAACCTCGTCTTCCTGGTGAAGATCGCCGGCCTCTCCGGCTGGTTCGCGCTGCTGTACCTCATCCCTGTCGCGAACCTGATCCTGGCGATCATCGTCGCGTTCAAGCTCGGTGGACGCTTCGGCAAGGGCGGGGTCTTCTCGTTCTTCCTGCTGTTCCTCTTCCCGTACATCGGGTACCTGATCCTCGGCTTCGGGGACTCGCGCTACAGCAAGGCGTGACATGACGGCGTCCCGGCTGCACCTCGTGCGACACGGTGAGGTGCACAATCCGGCCCGCGTGCTCTACGGACGTCTTCCCGACTACCACCTGAGCGACGCGGGCCGGGGGATGGCCGCAGCAGCGGCCGACCATGTGGCCGCGCTCGACCGTCCCGTCTCCGCGCTGTACGCGTCACCTCTCGAACGCGCCCAGGAGTCGGCCGAGCCGTTCGCCGCGACGTTCGACCTCGTGCCGGAGATCGACATCCGGCTGATCGAGCCGACGAACGTGTTCGAGGGGACGCAGATGCGCCGTTCCCTGATGAACCCCCTGAACTGGTGGCATCTGCGCCAGCCCTCGGTTCCCAGCTGGGGCGAGCCCTACTCCTCCATCGCTGAGCGGATGCTCGGTGTCATGGACGAGGCGTGGGATGCGACACCCGATGGAGACGTCGTGATGGTGTCGCACCAGGCGCCCATCTGGATCACGCACCTCCGCGTCGCGGGGCTTCCGCTGCAACACGACCCACGCACCCGACGCTGCGCGCTGTCCAGCGTCACCTCTTTCGAGCGCGTCGGTGACGTCTGGCGAGAGGTCGCCTATGTCGAGCCTGCCGCGACCGGCGGTGCCGTCGACGTCGGCGCGGTCTGACCCCCACTTCCGAATCGCGCAGGTGGTTCCATTCCGGCGACGGATGGACCCACGTGCGCGATTCGAAACGGGGTCAGTGCTCGGCGGCCAGGAGTGACTGGATGATGCCGACAGCGGCCAGCTGACCCGCGGCGGCCGCCAGCAGCACGGATGCCATCGGGCCGGGGAGGGTCGCACGGTGGGCGAGGTCGCCCGCGGCGAACACCCCGGGGTGCGAGGTGCGTCCGAACTCGTCGATCTCGATGCACCCGGACTCGAGCATGCCGAGTCCGAGCTGCGCGGCGAACGGCGACCGCTGACGCATCGCCCCTGCGGCGATGAAGACTCCGGCGACCACACGCTCGTCGTCGTCCGTGCGGACGAGCACGCCGCCTTCGACCTTCTCGACGGAGGCGACGGGGGTGCGACTCACCCGCGCGCCCTTCGCCTCGAGCGTGCGGATGTCCTCGTCCGTGAACGCCTCCTCGACCGGCACGACCGTGATGCTCGCGACGATCCTCCCCAGCAACCCGATGAGGTGCTCGGCGCGGGGCGCGGCGCCGACGATCGCTATGTCCTTGCCGGCGTGCTCGTGCCCGTCGCAGAACGGACAGCTGAAGGCGAGCGTGCCCCACAACTCCTGCAGTCCGGACACGATCGGAAGATCGTCGGCGACCCCGGTGGCCAGGATGACCCGGCGCCCCTCGACCACGGATCCGTCGGCGATGCCTACCGCGAACGCGTCCTCGACGCCGGTGATGCTCGTCGCCGCAATGTCGCGGATCTCCACGTCGTCGTAGGCGGCGAGCTCCTCTCGGGCGGTCGCGCGGAGGCCGGCGGGAGCGGCACCGTCCTCCCCGATCATGTTGTGCATGTGCAGGACGGTGCCGTTGCGGTACTCGCCCGAGTCGAGCAGCAGCGTGGAGCGGTGCATCCGTCCGAGGGTCAGAGCGGCCTGCAGTCCTGCCGGTCCTGCGCCGATCACGATGGCGTCGTACATGGTGGTCCTTCCTCTGGATGTTGCGTTCCACGCCAGTCTGTGACTTCATGTCAACATGAAGTCAAGTTCCGAGCATCCGTGGTCCGTCGGTGATGTCGCGACCCGTTTCGACCTGCCGACGAACGTTCTGCGGCATTGGGAGTCGGTGGGGCTGCTCACCCCTCCGCGCGACGCTGCCGGGCGGAGGCGCTACGGCGAGGACGAGGTCGTGCGCATAGCCGTGATCCAGCGCAGCAAGGCCGCGGGGATGACGCTCGACCAGATCGCCGTGCTGCTCGATGACGGGAGTGCAGGGCGGCATCAGGTGCTGCAGCAGCACCTGGACGACATCGACAGGCGCATGGAGGAGATGCGTCGATCGCGCGAGATGACCGAGCACGCGATGGGCTGCCGCGCCCACGACATCGCCACATGTCCACGCTTCCGGGCGGGTGTGGACGACATCCTGGCGCGCTTCTGAGGGGCGTCGGAGGAGGTCCCGTTTCCGGCTCGCGCATAGGATCCTCTGCGTAAACTCGGAGTCGTGCCAAGCGATTCGACGGTCCGTCAGATCCGCAGCGGCCGCTCCTCCCGCACCCGGCGTTCGCGTCGTGCGGTCGGTGCCGCGCTCGCTGCGGTGCTCGCCATCGGTCTGAGCGCGTGCGCTCCCGATCCGGTCAGCGAATCGTTCCTGAACGGCGAGAACACCGGCTACGTCGCAGCCGACGGCGCGATCGTCGAGATCCCCGTCGCCGAGCGCGGCGAGCCCGTCGTGTTCAGCGGCGTGACGGAGAAGGGCGAGGAGTTCGACAGCGCCGACATCGCCGGTCAGGTCGCGGTCGTCAACTTCTGGTACGCCGGTTGCGCGCCATGCCGTCTTGAAGCGGCAGATCTGGAAGGCGTCTGGCAGGACTTCAGCGATCAGGACGTCGCGTTCATCGGCATCAACACCCGTGACCAGGCCGACACCGCCGTGGCCTTCGCGAACGAGTACGACGTCACGTACCCGAGTCTTATCGACGTCGACACCGCTCAGGCCAAGCTCGCCTTCGCGAAGGAGACTCCGATCGCCGCGACGCCGACGACTCTCGTGCTCGACAAGCAAGGGCGCGTCGCGGCGCGCATCATCGGGCCGATCGACGGCAAGTCGATCCTCTCCACGCTCGTCAAGGACGCCCTCGCGGAGGACTCGTGAGCGGCCAGGACTGCTCATGAGTCCCGAAGCGATCATCGGCTCCGGGGCCCTCTGGATCGCGATTCCCGTCGCGATGCTCGCGGGACTCGTCTCGTTCCTGTCTCCCTGCGTGCTCCCACTCGTTCCCGGCTACCTCGGCTTCCTCGGCGGTGCGGTCGCACCTCGGTCGACCGCTGCTGCCGGCGGGGAAGGCGGGACGACGACGCAGACGGCAGAAACCGCGACGCGGGGGCGACTCGTCGGGGGAGTGCTGCTGTTCATCCTCGGCTTCACGATCGTCTTCATCCTCTACACCGTGCTCGGCGGAACGGCCGGGGTCTTCCTGCTGCAGTGGGGCGACCTCATCACCCGCATCCTGGGCGTCGTCATCATCGGGATGGGCCTGGTCTTCCTCGGGCTGTTCGGGTTCGCGCAGAAGGAATTCCGCTTCCACGTGGATTCCAGAGCCGGAATCGTCGGGGCGCCGCTCCTCGGCATCGCGCTCGGCATCGGATGGGCTCCCTGCATGGGACCGACGCTCGCGGCGATCCTCGCGCTGTCGTTCAATGCCGGAGACCCGGTGCGGGCGGGCTTCCTCGGCCTTGCCTACTCGCTCGGCCTCGGTATCCCGTTCCTGCTCGTCGCGCTCGGCTTCGGCTGGGCCACGAAGGCGATCGGGTTCCTGCGTCGGCACATCCGGGTGGTGAACATCATCGGCGGCGTGATGCTTCTCCTCCTCGGCGTCCTGATGGTCACCGGACTCTGGACCGACATCATGTCGAGACTGACGGCGGTGATCGGCAGTGTCATCCTCCCGCTCTGACGATCCCGAGACGAGCGAGCGAGATGGTAGCCGTCCCGACAAGCCCATCCGTCCCGAGAAAACTCCCCGCACTGAGAAGGTCATGACCAAGAACAAGGGTGCCGCGAACAGCGACTCCAGCGATCCGCTCCGCCCGTCCGACCACGTCGACGGAGACGACTCGATCACCCAGCCGCGCCTCGGGTTGGTCGGCTGGCTGCGCTGGGGCTGGCGTCAGCTGACCTCGATGCGCACGGCACTGATCCTGCTGCTCGTCCTGGCGATCGCCGCCATTCCCGGCTCGATCTTCCCGCAGCGGATGGCCGACCCCAACGGTGTGACGCAGTGGGAGCGCGACAACCCCGACCTGTTCCCGATCCTCGACGGCCTCAAGCTCTTCGACGTCTACCTGTCGCCGTGGTTCTCGGCGATCTACCTGCTCCTGTTCGCCTCGCTCGTCGGCTGCGTGATCCCGCGCATCAAGCACCACGCCAAGGCGCTGCGTGCCCGCCCGCCGCGTACCCCCGCCCGGCTGCAGCGCCTCGAGGACTACCGCGCCGTCACGCGCGATCCCGCGGCGGACTCCGGAACCAAGACCGGCGATGCGGAAGCGGAGGCGGCCGCGTCCATCGACGTCGCGACGAAGCAGCTGAAGGCCCTCGGCTACCGGGTGGAGCGCTACGACCGCGGACGCACGTTCTCGGTCTCCGCCGAGCGCGGCTACTGGCGCGAGACCGGCAACCTGCTCTTCCACCTCGCGCTCGTCGGCGTGCTGGTCACGGTCGGCATCGGCGGAGGGTTCTCCTACACCGGGCAGCGGGTGCTGGTCGAGGGCGAGACCTTCGCCAACACGCTCCTCGACTACGACTCGATGAACCGCGGACGGTTCGTGGGCGACGACGCGTTCTCCCCGTACTCGATGCGCCTCGACTCCTTCGACGTGACCTACCAGCCGTTCGGTGAGCCGGGGTCCGGTCAGGCCGGCGACTTCTCCGCCAACGTCACCGTGCAGGAGAACGGCGAGGAACGTACCGGCTCCGTCAAGGTCAACGAGCCCCTCGGTGTCGCCGACGACGACGTGTTCCTGCTCGGCAACGGCTACGCGCCGACGGTGACGGTGCGCGATCCCGAGGGCAATGTCGTGTTCACCAACAGCACGCCGTTCCTGCCGCAGGACAACAACATGACCTCGCTCGGCGTGCTCAAGGTGCCGGACGGGTTGGCCGAGCAGGTCGGCCTGGTCGGGTTCTTCTACCCGACCACGGGTGTGCTCGAGAGCGGTGCGTTCTTCTCCGCGTACGGCGACCTCACGAACCCGACGCTCACGCTCGACGTGTACACGGGTGACCTCGGCATCAACGAGGGTGTGCCGCGCTCCGTCTACGTGCTCGACACCACCGGCATGACGAAGCTCACGGGCCGCACCACCGACGTCAAGTCGATCGAGCTCGCCCCCGGGCAGACCGCGCAGCTGCCGAACGGCCTCGGCTCGGTGACCTTCGAGGACGAGTCTCCGGCCGGCGCCACGGATGCCTCCCAGTCGGTGAAGCGCTTCGCCTCGCTGCAGATCCACCGTGACGAGTCAGGTGTATGGGTGCTGGGCTTCGCGCTGCTGGCCCTCGGCGGTCTCATGATCGCGCTGTTCGTTCCGCGGCGACGTGTGTGGGTCAAGGCCACGGCGCAGGACGGCGAGGTCGCCCTCGAATACGCGGCGCTCGCCCGTGGGGAAGACCCGACGCTCGCGGCAGCGGTGGACGACCTCGTCGCCGGCCACGCCCGACTGCTCGACGCGGCAGGCGGCACCACGGTGCGGGCCGAGGACGACGAGAACCCTGCCGACGACACCGCGGACGATCACACCGTGGCTGATGACATCGCGACCAAGTCCGCCGAGGTGGAAGCCCCGGCAACCGACACCCGGAAAGTAGACTGACACCATGCTCGAGCTCAACGTGATCTCGCCGGTCCTGCTGTGGACGGCGATCGCGATCTACGCGGCAGCCTTCGTGGCCTACGCCTTCGATCTCGCGCGGCGTTCGCAGGCGACGGCCGATGCACAGAACGTGCGGGAGTCGGTGCTCGTAGGGGCCGGTGGAGCGAGCATCCCCGCAGCGTCGGGCGGGTCTGATGCCGGTTCCGCCCCGCAGCGATTCGTGATGGCCAGGATCGGCACCTCGCTCACGGTGCTCGGCTTCCTGTTCCACCTCGCGTCCGCTGTCACGCGTGGCATCGCGGCCGGTCGTGTGCCGTGGGCGAACCTCTACGAGTTCGCGATGATGGGCACGCTGCTCATCATCGCCGTGTACCTCGTCGTGCTCACGCGTATCGACCTGCGGTTCCTCGGCACGTTCATCACGGGCCTCGTCGTCGTGCTGCTCGGCCTCGGAGCGACCAACTTCTACGTCGACGTCTCGCCGCTGATGGACCCGCTGAAGAGCGTGTGGCTCGTCATCCACGTGTTCGTCGCCTCGCTCGCGACGGCATTCTTCGCGCTGGCTTTCGCCCTCTCGGTGATCCAGCTCATGCAGTCGCGACGTGAGCGCCTGCTGGGCGAGGGGGCGACCAAGACGGGCCCAGGCTTCCTCCGCACCTTCCCGAACGCGGTGCGCCTGGAGAGCCTGGCGTACATGTTCACGATCATCGGGTTCATCCTCTGGACCTTCACTCTCATCGCGGGCTCCATCTGGGCGTACTACGCCTGGAGTCGCTTCTGGGGCTTCGACGTGAAGGAGACCTGGACCTTCGTGATCTGGGTCATCTATGCCGGCTACATCCACGCACGGGCTACCCGCGGTTGGCGGGGCAACCCCTCGGCGTGGCTCGCGATCGTCGGATTCTCGGCCGTGATCTTCAACTTCACGATCGTGAACGTCTTCTTCAAGGGTCTGCACGCCTACTCCGGCCTGAGCTGAGCCGCGCTCGGCTGCGACGACTCGGCTGCGAAATCCCGGCCGCGAACACTCAGCTGCGAAAACAGAGACCTCCTGCATCAGGCCCGGCGCGTCCACACAGGACACGCGGGGCAGAGTGCGGGAGGTCTCTGTTTCGGCCGGAGTGGGAGTGGGGAGTGGGGGTCAGCCTCCCAACGGCAGGACCTCGGCGTGCTCGATGCCGTCCTCGTACCAGACCAGCTCGGCTTCGGTGATGGTCTCGGCGGGCGCAGGCTCGAGAGCACGCGACTCGGGCTGCGCGAAGTGCGACCAGACCTCCGGGTCGAGAGTCTTGCCGTAGAGCACCGAGAGGTGGAAGGTCCACTCCTCCAACGGCAGCTCGCCCAGGCGGCGGAAGTCCGTGGCATCCAGTGCGGTGGTCAGGGACGAGTACGCCGAGACGAGTGATGCGGTGCGGGCGAGGCGCACGATCAGGATCTGCCACGGCGTGGGGAACTCGTCCACGGCCTCGGCGGTGATCTCGATCGGCGTCTGCTGCGCCGCCCAGGAGCGGATCAGCGTGGCGAGTTCGTCGCGCCGCTCGGGCTCGTAGAAGCCTCGGAGCGTGACGTGCCCGGTGTGCGGTCGTCGTACCGGAGCGCCGAGCCGTGCGAGTGCAGTGTCCTGCACTTCCCGGTAGGTATCGGCGACCTCGACAGTGGGCCGGAGCACGAGGTACTGCTGCCCCTCCAAGCTCTCGAGCTGGTCGGGGGTGTCCATGAACGGTCGACGCATGTCAGGAGCCTAGGTCCTGGTCACCGCATGCGAAAACGGAGACCGTCACGCGCACGGCTCGGCGCGTCACATGTCGACGCGCTGAGCTGAGGGGAGATGGTCTCCGTTTTGGCAGGGCAGGGCAGGGCAGGGCAGGGAGGGGGCAGGGAGGGGGCAGAGCAGGAGGGAGTCAGGTGGTGGCGAGGACCGCCTTGGCCGAGGTGGTGCGTCGCAGCGTCACGGCGAGCGTGGTGGCCACGAGTGACAGCACGCCCCAGACGACCAGCGCGGCGACGGCCGAACCACTGGCCGTGATGAGCCCTGCGAAGGCCGGGGCCGTCGGAAGTGCCGCACCGATGCCGGCGAGCCAGTCCGGCACGGTCGAGATCAGGCCCGTCGCTACGGCGAGCACTCCCACCAGGGCCGAGATCCAGCGACCGACGCCGCCGAACACCGCGACGAGAGCCTGGTTGACGGCGGCGAACACCACTCCGGCGAGGACCGCTGTGCCCGCGAAGGCCCACCAGGTGCCCGCGTCGTAGCTCGCCACGATCTGCACGATCAACGACACGAGCAGACCCTGACCGGCACCGATCAGCGCCGCCGGAGCGAACGCGCGCAGAGTC
>NZ_QOAY01000085.1:13172-13457 GCF_003314775.1 Microbacterium sp. H6
ACCGAACCAGAGCACGACCGCGGCGAGCAGCGGGATCGCGGTGGGGCCGAAGATCGTGTCCACCGACGAGTTCGACGACACCGGGTCGGCGATCACCGAGGCGAGCGACTTCGACTCGGTGTCGCTGAACGAGGGGAGCGAGTCGGATGCCGTGCGCAGCCCGCCCGCGAGGTCGCCCGTGCCGGTCGCCAGCGTGTCGAGTCCGGTCGTGAGCTCGGTCGCGCCGTCGGCGAGAGCGGTCGCGCCGCCGGCGAGCTGGGTCGCACCGGATGCGAGGCTGCGCGC
>NZ_QOAY01000278.1:0-1758 GCF_003314775.1 Microbacterium sp. H6
CCGACGACCGTGACCCGGACACCGGAGGCCGCGTTCGCGGCGATGGCTGCACCCTGGGGGCCGAAGATGCCGCCATTGGCGGCGAGCAGATCGGCGCGCTCCATGCCGGGCCCGCGCGGACGTGCGCCGACGAGCAGCGCGAGGTCGGCGCCATCGAAGCCCACCGCCGCGTCATCCGTCACCTCGACGTGTTCGAGCAACCCGAACGCACCGTCCTGCAACTCCAGTGCTGCGCCCTCCGCCGCACCGAGTCCCTGCGGGATCTCCAGCAGTCGCAGCCGCACCTTCTCGTCCGGCCCGAGCAGGTCTCCGGCCGCGATGCGGAAGAGGAGTGCGTAGCCGATCTGTCCGCCCGCGCCGGTGATGGTGATCGTGGTCGTCATGCCCCGAGCCTACGTCCGTTCGACATGCTTCTGCTCGGAGTAATCTCGACGCATGACCTTCAATCCCGATGCCGACATCTCGGGCAACACCACGCGTCGACGCGGCCGCACAGCGGCCATCGCCGGCGGTTCCGGCGTGGGAGTGCTCGCGCTCATCGCGCTCATCGCCGGTCCTCTGCTCGGCATCGACCTCAGCGGGTTGGTCGGCGGCGGCGCTCCGAGCGGAGGCACCGAGCCGGCCGGCGGATCGGCCATCGAGAACTGCGACACGGGGGCCGATGCCAACGCGAACGTCGACTGCCGCATGGCGGGTGCGCAGGTCGCCCTCGATGCCTTCTGGAGCGACAATGTCGAGGGCTACCGCGCGCCGGAGATGATCGTCGTCGACGGGGCGACCTCGACGCAGTGCGGCACCGCCTCCAACGCCGTCGGGCCGTTCTACTGCCCGCCGGAGGAGAAGGTGTACGTCGACCCCACGTTCTTCCAGCTCATGCAGCAGCAGTTCGGAGCTTCGGCCGGTGATCTCGCCCAGCTCTACATCGTGGGCCACGAGTGGGGGCACCACATCCAGAACATCACAGGCGATATGGACCGTTACCCGAACAACGGAACGGGCCCCGGTAGCAACGGAGTGCGCATCGAGCTGCAGGCCGACTGCTACGCCGGCGGCTGGCTCGGGCGGATGACGGAGCAGGAGGACGCCGAAGGCAATCCGTACCTGGAGAAGCCGACGGAGCAGCAGATCGAGGACGCGCTGAACGCGGCAGAGGCCGTGGGCGACGACCACATCCAGGAGCAGTCCGGCTTCTCGAATCCGGAGACTTGGACGCACGGCTCCAGCGAACAGAGGAAGCGATGGTTCGCCGAGGGCTACCAGAACGGTCTGGGTGTGTGCGCGCAGGTGCTGACCCTGCCCGCCGATCAGCTGGATCCGTGATACCGGACAGGTGCGAGAACGTCCGCTACCGTTGACGATGTAGTCAGCACGACCGGCCGGGGGACCGATGATGAAGAAGACGGATGCACTGTATCCACCGATAGAGCCGTACGAGACCGGGGAGCTGCTCGTCGGCGACGGCCACCGCGTCTACTGGGAGGTCAGCGGCAATCCTGACGGCAGGCCCGTGGTCTTCCTCCACGGCGGCCCCGGCAGCGGGACGTCCCCCTGGCAGCGGCGGTTCTTCGACCCGAAGCGCTACCGGATCGTGCTGTTCGACCAGCGCGGCTGCGGACGCAGCACCCCGCATGCGAGTGCTCCCGACGCCGACCTCCGCTACATCACGACGGCCCACCTGATCGCCGACATCGAGCTGCTGCGTAAGAACCTCGGCATCGAGAGGTGGCAGGTGTTCGGAGGATCGTGGGGAAGTGCGCT
>NZ_QOAY01000278.1:1779-4896 GCF_003314775.1 Microbacterium sp. H6
CCCTCGCCTACGCGCAGGCGCACCCCGAAGCCGTGACCGAGCTGGTGCTCCGGGGCATCTTCACGCTGCGTCGCGTCGAGCTCGAGTGGTTCTACGAGGGCGGAGCAGCGGCGCTCTTCCCCGATCTCTGGGAGCAGTTCATCGAGCCCATCCCGGTGCTGGAGCGCTCGCACATGATCGAGGCCTACCACCGCCGACTGTTCGATCCCGACCCCGCTGTGCACGTCCCGGCGGCGATCGCCTGGTCCACCTGGGAAGCGGCGACCGTCACCCTGACGCCGAACGAGGCGCAGATCGAGGCGATGGCCGATCCCGACAAGGCCACGGCATTCGCCCGCATCGAGAACCACTTCTTCGTCCACCGGGGCTGGTGGGAAGAGGGCCAGTTGATCGCCGGAGTCGACGCCATCCGGCACATCCCGACGGTGATCGTGCAGGGGCGCCACGATGTCGCGACGCCGATGATGACCGCGTGGGATCTGCACCGTGCCTGGCCGGAGGCGGAGTTCCGCGTGGTCGACGACGCCGGCCACGCGGCCACGGAACCCGGCACGCAGAAGGCGCTCCGGGCGGCGACGGACCGATTCGCCCGCGCGGAGCGCTGACCGTCAGGCCCGCAGCGCCTTCGTCAGGGTCTTCACGAGTCCGCTGATGCGGCCGTCCACCCGATAGCGGGTCAGCCCTTCGCTCACTGCGGCGCCGGTCCGCGAGGAGACGAACCACGGCGGCTTCGGCAGGATGGTGAGGCGTCCGCCCCCGTTCGCGATCGGGAGCGACCGCGGGAACGGGCGGAAGGGGCCACGCAGCACGGAGCGCTCGACCCCGTCGAGCAAGAGGGCGTTGTGCACGACGCCGATGCCGCTCCCGACGTCGTCGATCGTGCCGCCGGGGAACGCGCCCCAGGTGAGGGTAGGGGTGATGAACCCGAATGCGGTCCAGCCGTTGATCGCGATGGAGCCGTAGTGGAGCGCGGCGATGGCCCGTTCGAAGCCGGTGCCGAGCGACTTCTCGGTCGCGGGGTCGATCAGCAGGTTCGCGCCGAGGGTCCCCTGCAGTCTGTCGTTCGCGTGGGCGACAGCGGCGTCGAGGAACTCCTGGCCCGTGCCGGGCACGGTGACGACGCCCAGCACCGGTGCGAAGTACTCGGTGTTCTCCAGGGCGGTCGGATCGTCGTCGGCATCGATCTCGACGAGCAGTCTGTCGCCGAGCACGAGGGCATCGGGGTAGGCGTCGGTCGCGAGCTCCATCCGCGAGGGTGATCCCGGGTACCAGATCGGGCGCTCGGGGGCGTTCGCATACGCACGTCGCAGGGCTGCGCGGAAGGCGTCGGCCCGGTCCCAGTCGGACGACATGATCACGACCTGGCCCGCGATGCAGTTGTGACCGCAGTTCTGCAGGCGCATCGTCACGATGTGCTCGGCCTGGTAGGTGAGGTCGGCGTCGGTCCACGCGCCAGGCACCACGATGATCGGCGAGACGCCGCCCAGCTCTGCCGTGATCGGCTTCTTCAGCAGTGGACGGTTCTCGCGTCGACGTCGCTTCGTCGCGGATGCGCCGTCACCCTTCGACGGGCCCCAGACGATGGTGTCGAACGTCGCCGCCGAGCCGGTGATGTGCACGTGCACGAGGCCTGGATGACCGGTGAGATACGAGCCGGTGGCGGGCCCGCCGCGGACGATGCGCAGGAAGCCGGGCTCGATGAGGGGCGCGAGCGCGCGCTTGTACACGGGCACCAGCGCGTCCTGCGTGGGGTTCACCTTGAGCAGTGCCGTGCGGTTGTGGGCGAGCAGTTCGTAGAGCACATCGAGCACCGGGATCGAGGTCACGTTCCCCGCGCCGAGCACGAGGCCGACGCCGCCCGACTCGGTGGGCGTGCGCTGCGCGAGGCCGGCTGATGCGCGTGCCGCTCCCGGGGTGATCCCCGGTTCCAGCCAGACCTCGCCCGTGAATCCGGACAGTAGGAACCTGTCGATGCCGGTGAGGGGGAAGGCGTGTACGCGGGTGCGTCCGCCCGGTGCGCGATCGATGGAGATCCCGTCGAGGGGGTTGGCGCCGTTCGCGAGGCGGGAGAGCGTCTCGATGTAGGCGTCGAGAGCGCCGAGCACACTGTAGGGACCGCTCAGCCACTCCTCGCCGCGGAGGGGATGGCGCGCGTCCAGGCCCTTCGAGGACGCGGCCGTGTTCGCCCAGTCCTCCGCCGTCGAGGCCACGCTCGTCCGAACCGCCCGCAGCAGCGTCACCCGCTGGGCGACCGTGAGCGCCGACCACGTGCGCGCTCCGACCTGGAGGGCGTCGACAGCGGTGTCGAGCCGCTCCCGTTCGCCTTCGCCCAGCCCCGGCGCTTCGTTCTTCGGCGCACCCTTCGGCGCACCCTTCGACGTGGCAGCGGCGGCCGCTGGGGAGGTGGCGGTTGTGCTCGCAGAAGTCATCGACGTCTCCTTCGGACGGGATCCCAGCTTAGGCGTCGGAGGTCTCGAGGGCATCGATGTCCGCGCGGCGCAGTCGGTAGCGGCGGAGCGTCACCAGGCTGCCGGCCATCAACACGGCGGGCAGGATGCTGAAGCTGAGGACGATGCCCGTCACCGCGGCCGCCGGTTGCTCGACGGTGGTGCCGGCGACGGTCGAGACGTAGCCGGTCGCTGCAAGGGTCAGGGACACCGCCGTCGCGCCCAGGGCGAACCCCACCGTCTCCCCGGCGGTCCAGATGCCGGTGAACGTGCCGGCCTGCCCTGCCCCGCTCGTACGCTCGTCGTGCGAGATCACATCGGGAAGCATCGCCATCGGCAGCGACTGCAGCCCCGCGTACGCGATGCCGGCGACGGCGACCGAGGCGTAGATCCAGAGGCCGGGCGACCACACGGCCACGACGAGCGATGCGGCAGCAGCCGTGAACAGCGCGCTGGCCATCGCGAAGGCCCGCTCCTTGCCCACGCGTCGGGCGATGACCGTCCACCCCGGGGTCGCGAGCAGCGCCGGGCCCACGAGCGCGACGAACACGAACGTCACCGCATCCTCCGAGCGCAGCACCCACGTGGCGACGTACTGCGCGCCGGCGAGCATCGTCCCGGTCGCGAGGGCCTGCAGGACGAAGGTGCCCAGCAGCGCGCGGAAGGGCTG
>NZ_QOAY01000278.1:4981-12265 GCF_003314775.1 Microbacterium sp. H6
TGCGTCCGAGTGCCCGGAAGCCCGACATGTACTGATCACGCCACGTGGATGCGGCGACGACCGCGCCGGGCGTGACCGCGCCGCGTTCGGCGGCGACGCCCGCTGTGCGGGAGGCGATGAGCATCCCGATGCCGATCACGAGCCCGGAGGCGATGCCCATCAGGAGGTAGCCCATGACGGGGTCGTCACCGGCGTTGCGCAACGCCGGGCCGCCGGCGCCGAACAGCAGGATGGCCGCCGTGAGCACGACCACGCGCCACCCGAGCAGACGTGTGCGCTCGTCGTAACCCCCGGTCAGTTCAGCCGGGAGGGCGACGTACGGCACCTGGAAGAGGCTGAAGGCCGTCGCGGTCGCGAGGAAGGCCAGCAGTACGCTGATCGCTCCGGCGGTCGGACCCCACGACGGCGGTACGGCGAACGTGAGGGCGAAGAAGACGGGGAGTGCGAGCGCGCCGGTGACCATGAAACCGCGACGCGATCCGGTGCGGGCGAGCTGACGATCGGATGCGGCACCGATCAGCGGATCGATCAGCACATCCCAGATCTTCGCGGCCGTCACGATCATCCCCGCAGCGAGCGCGGCGACGCCGAGGTTGTCCGTGAGGAAGTAGGTCAGCACCAGCCCGGGCAACGTGGCATAGCCGCCGGTGCCGAGCGAGCCGATCGCGTACAGCACGATCGTGCGGGCAGACAGGCGGACTGATGCTCGTTCGGGCCGAGCCTCGGTGCTCATCGCGCCAGTGTAGCGGCGCGATGCGGCCGGATCAGATCAGCGAGAGCTCGCGCAGCTTCGACTCGACGTCGGCGTTCGACGGCTCCACGTGGTGCGAGGCATCGGGGTACACGACGACGGGGATGTTGGTACGGCCCGAGATCTCCTTCGCGACGTCTGCGGCCGCGGGCTCGGCGACGAGGTCGACATACGTGTACTCCACCCCGAGCGCGTCGAGCTGCTTCTTGGTGCGGATGCAGTCGCGGCACCAGTCGGCGCCGAACATCGTGATGGTGTCGGAGGCAGGAGAAGTCATGCACCCAGCCTACGGCCGCCCGGAGGGGCTGGCGCTGAGTGGCGGCTGGGCGTTCATCGACCGGTGTCCGCTTCGTCGGGCAGTCTCTCCACCGGCACCACCACGACGTCCTGCATCTTCCAGTCGATGTCGGTGATCCCCTCGGCGACCGCGGTCAGATCATGCAGCGCGACCTTGCGTCGGTGCGGCACGACGAAGGCCTCGATGTGGAAGACCTGACCCTGATCGCGCATGCGCACCCCTGCCTCGGCGATCCACGGGCGACTGCGCAGATACGACACGATGTCGGCGGCGAGGGGATGCGGGTGCTTGCTGTCGTAGGTGCGCGCGCGCTGATCCATCAGATCGACCACGGCCGTCCTCGTGTTGCGGAAGCCGTCCCAGATGATCCCGAGCGAGATGAAGAGCGCCGCCACGCCGTCCAGCCACCAGAGCCCGACACCCACGCCGAGCACCCCGACGATCGATGCCACCGTGGTCTGCCAGTCGGCCTTCGCCATGTCGGCGTCGGCGAAGAGGAGTTTGTTGTGCAGCACGGGGGCGAGCTTCGACTTGGCCGGGCCGTACATGAACACGGGGCCGATGATGACGACGACCATCACGGCGACCATGAGCCAACCCAGCCAGACGGTCTGCCCGAAC
This sequence comes from Microbacterium sp. H6, assembly GCF_003314775.1. NCBI lineage: Bacteria > Bacillati > Actinomycetota > Actinomycetes > Micrococcales > Microbacteriaceae > Microbacterium > Microbacterium sp. H6. The sequence continues at coordinate 6,652 of NZ_QOAY01000278.1, forward strand.
AACTGCACCGTGCCGATCGTCGGGTGCTCGGCGGCGACCAGTCCGGTGATGGCCTCGACGGCGAGGTTCAGACCGACGGCCAGGAGCGCGACACCCGCGACGAGGTGGCCGACGCCCATGGCGCGATGCAGGCCGTACGGGTGTTTCCCTGTCGGTCGACGCCGCACGAGGAGCAGAGCCGTGAGGAACGCGATCTGCGGGATCAGCGACAGCATGTCCTCGATCCACGCGGTCCGCATCGCCTGCGACTCCCCGACCACGAGAGCGATGACGGCGATCGTGATCGACGTGTAGACGATCGTGAAGATCTCCCACTTCACCGCGCTGCGGATCGCGCGCTGCTGCTTCGGCGGCAGGGTGGTGCGCCCGAACTGCCCGGTCTCGGTCATCCGCCGACCTCCTCGTCGAGGAAGGTCTCGAGCTTCGTCAGGAACGCGTTCTCGCCGAGCGGGACGAGCATGACGATCTCGCGACCGTTCGCCCCCTGGATCTGCGTGTATCCACGGCTCACGCCGGCCTTGTCCACCCACGGGGTGTCTGAGGTGATACCTCCGGCGATGAGGTCGAGCTCGCCGTCCTCGAGCATCGACACCAGCGTCTCCTCCGAGGCGACCGTCCAGTCGGTCTCTGCGTCGATGCTCGAGGCGAACTCATCCACCAGGTCGACGATGCTCCCGCTCGGCACACCCCCGTCGACATGGACGAGGTCGCCGTCCGGCGCGGTTCCGACGCGCAGTTCGCCGCCCGACACGGTGCTCAGCGTTCCGTCCGGGTCGGCGGGCACGGTGACGCCGCAGCCGCTGAGCGAGGTCGCCAGGAGCAGGGCGCCGAGGATCGAGGCCGCCCGCGGCTGGAAGCGTTCGCGGCGTGACGATGGTCTGTTCACGCCAGCAGGATGCTCCCGCTGAGCGTCACGGCGCAGGTGGTTGACGAGGTGAGGGAGAGCGCGCTAGCGCCGAGACGGAGCGCCGCATCGGATCCATCTCTTGTAAGTAAGGGTGCCCTTACTTACACTGGGGGCATGGGCGCATGCGAACACCTGGAAGACCCCGACTGGGACGACATCGAGGGCGCCGTGCTCATCGCCGGCGATGCGGCCGATGCCGGGTTCATCGCACGCATCGCCGCGCGGCTGCCGTGGGACGCCCAGGGGGTCGTCATCCTCGAGGCGGCGGCGCGTATCCAGTTCCGACACATCGACGTCCCCGACGGGGTTTCGGTGCGGTGGCTGGTTCGCGGAGACGGTACCAGGGCCCACACGCGAGGAGAGAGGCTTGCGAACGCGGTGCATGCCTGGTGTGTCGAATGGGCCTGCAGCGAGCCGCCTTCGCAGTGGACGGTCTGGCTCGGGCCGCACACGCCACCGCACGTGGCCCGCATGGCGCGGAGCCTCCTCGGCGTCGCCAATTGAGCTGCGCGAGGGCCAATTGAGCCGCGCGACGGCAGACAGAGCCGCGCGAAGGCAGACCGGGCGGATCGACCGGGTGACCCCGGTGACCGCTCAGGCGCTCAGCGCACCGAGGCGACGGCGGGAGCGTTCGCCCCGGCGGTGATCGCGTCGAGGGCGCGGCGCAGCGACGAACTCGACGTGTGCGCCGTGTACGGGAAGTACACGACCTCGACCCCGACCTCGGCGAACTCGCGCTCCAAGCGCAGGCCCTTGTCGGTGCCGCGCCAGTCGTCGCCCTTGAAGAAGTGCGTGAACTGCACGTCGCGCCACGAGTCCATCTTCGAAGGCGTCGTCTCGACGTAGACGTCGTCGACGAACGAGATGTGCTTCACGATCTCCGCACGCTCCGCGGTCGGGATGACGGGCTCGATGCCCTTCACCTGACGCAGCATCTCGTCGCTGACGACACCGGCGATCAGAATGTCGCAGTGCTGCTTGGCGTGACGAAGTAGATTCAGATGCCCGACGTGAAACAGGTCGAAAGCACCAACGGCATAGCCGATACGCGTCCCCATGATCTCCCCAGATCAGTAATTCCCCAGTAAGCGGATCCCCATCCGCTCCGCGACTCCCACAGCCGCGGTTCGAGAGTCTAGCAGGTTCGGGTTTCCTTCCGCATAGGAACCCGTGGAACGATGGAGGCCGCACGCGATGCGCGTGAGGGACAGGGGGCGGACGTGGGGGCACGGGTCACGGTCATCGTGCCGACGTTCAACGAGCGCGACAACGTCGCCGAGCTCGTGGCGCGCACGGCCGCAGCGCTCGACGGGTGGGACGCGGAGATCCTGTTCGTCGACGACAGCACGGACGATACGGCAGTCGAGATCGCCAGGGTCGCGGCGGACGCGCCGATCCCCGTGCGCGTGCTCCACCGCTCCGAGAACACCGGGGGTCTGGGCGGCGCGGTCGTCGTCGGGCTCGGGGCTGCCGCGGCCGACGTCTGCATCGTGATGGACGGCGACCTCCAGCATCCGCCCGAGCTCCTCCCCGCCCTCCTCGCCCGGTATTCGCAGGGGGACGCCGATGTCGTCGCCGCGTCGCGCTACGTCGGCGGAGGGGATACGAGCGGTCTCGGCACGGCGGTGCGCTTCGGCGTCTCCCGCGTGGCGACCTGGCTCACCAGGGCCATGTTCCCGATCCGCCTGGCCCACAGCACCGACCCGATGACCGGTTTCTTCCTCGTCGACCGCGCGCGCCTCGACCTCTCCACGCTCCAGCCTCGCGGTTTCAAGATCCTTCTGGAGATCCTGGCCCGCAACGACATGCGCATCACCGAGGTGCCGATGGAGTTCGCCGAGCGTCGCCACGGCACCTCGAAGGCGAGCCTGCGTCAGGGGGCGATGTTCCTCGAGCACCTCGCGCGACTGCGCTTCGGCAAGATGTCGCTGTTCGCACTGATCGGCGTGATCGGAGCAGCAGCGAACCTCGGCATCATGTGGGTGCTGACGGCCGCGGGCGTGCCGTACATCTGGGCGGCGATCATCGGAGCCGAGGTCACGATCATCGGCAACTTCCTGCTGCAGGAGCGGTTCGTGTTCGCCGACATGCGCACGGATGCCCGTGGTCTCGGCATCCGCTTCGCCAGCTCCTTCGCCTTCAACAACGTCGAGGCGGCTCTGCGCATCCCGGTGATGGCGCTGATGGTCGAGTCGTGGCACATCTCGAGCGTCGTCGCGACAGGCCTCTCGCTCATCGTGGCGTTCTTCGCCCGGTTCCTGTTCCACTCGCTCGTCGTGTACGCGCCGAAGCGTCGGAGCAAGGACCATGCGGTCGGCGTCGAGCCGCCCACCGACACCGCGGCGCAACGCGTGATCAGGGCGATCGACGCCGAGGTGATGAAGCCCGGCGAGCTCTAGCGCCGGAGCGTGAAGGCGGGGCTCGAGGGCAGAGCGAAGCGGTCTCCGGAACTTCTCTCTTGCCAGGATCCGTGGCGAGGTCCATAGTTGGCTCGTGGAATCCGAGGGCAGTCCCTCCCTGACTCTCACCTGGGCGCATCGAGCCGAACAGTCGGCGCGCGCCTGGGAGCAGAGCCACGCCAGGGGAGAGGTGCCCAGTGTCTGGCCGTACGGCTTCGATGCGCTACGCGACCACGCGGCCGTGGAGGTGGTCGACCTCCCCCCGCCGAGCAGAATCGCACGGGCTCGCTCGCGACTCTCCCTGGGGCCGCGTCCCGCCCGCGGTCTTGCGCTCACCTGGGATGAGAACACGGCCTATCGGATGCAGACCACGCACCCGCGGGATCGCTTCGCCACCGGCGTGATCTGGCTCACCGACATGGCCGAGACAGACGGAGCACCGGAGCGGATGCTGGCGATGCTGCGCAGGGCGGAGGCCGCCTGGGTGCTCAGCGAGGCGCAGGTCGAGCCGCTGCGCACGATGCTGGGGGGAACGGAGACGCGGGTGTTCGCGGTGCCCTTCGGCATCGACAGCTCCTTCTTCGTCGCGAGGCCCTACCCGGCGCGGCCGTGCATCGTCAGCGCCGGCAACGACAGAGACCGCGACCCGGCGACTCGCTTCGCGGCGCTCGCGCGTGTGCTCGCCATCCGTCCGGAGACGGACGTGGTCGTGCAGACCCGTTCGGACCTCGACCCGCCGGAGGGGGTGCGGGTCGTCCGCCATCTGCCGCACGCCGAGCTGCGTGACCTCTATGCCACGGCGAGCGTCGTGGTGGTTCCGACCAGAGAGAACCTGCACGCGTCCGGGATGACGGTCGCGCTCGAAGCCCTCGCGACGGCCCGTCCGGTCGTCGTCTCCGACACCCCGGGGATGCGCCAGTACGTCGGTGAGGGGCGCACCGGTCACCTCGTTCCCGCTGAGGATCCCGCCGAGCTCGCCCTCGCGCTGCTCCGTCTTCTCGATCACCCCGAGCGCGCCGCCGAACTCGGGCGGAACGGGCGCATCGAGGTCGAGCGGCAGTTCACCACGCAGGTGATGGTCGCCGCCCTGGTGCGGGGGCTGCTGACCCCGAGGTGACCGCGTCGCGGCCCACAGTCGCTTAGCGCTTAGCGCGTCGCGCCGCGTCGCTTCACTCGCACGGCCGCGCGGAACGCGTCGGCGTGGGCACGGCCTGCATCGGCCCAGTCCCGTCGGGAGAGGTCGGGCGAACCCGTCAGCGTGGTCGCCGCCCGCCACGCCTCCACCACGGTCGGAGCATCGAGGTCTCCGTCGTACATGAGCACCCACTCCTGACCGACTTCGCGTCCGAGCGCTTCGTTCGCCTCGTTGCGGGGCACGAGCACGGGTCGGTCCATCGACAGGGCGGCGAGCACGCTGCCCGAGTTGTGCATGAACCGGTAGGCCAGCACGATGAGGTCGGAAGACGTCGCGAGCTGCACGAGCTCGGCATCGCTCAGGAAGTCGAGGTGCAGGCTCACTCCGGGGAGGTCTGCCGTCCGTGCACGGAGGTCATCGCCGAGCTCGGGGGTGGACGGGCGTCCGCCGATCCGCAGACTCAAAGCCGGTTCCACCGCGACGGCCTCCGCATAGGCGTCGATGAACCCCTCGAGGCCCTTGTAGCGGCGGATCCCGCCGAAGGAGCCGAGCTGGCCCCGAACCTTCTCCGCAGCGGGGAACTTCGCGTACCAGCCGCGGTAGTCGCCGTGCAGGATCAAGCTGTGCGGCGTGCCGGGCGCGAGCGGGGTGGTCTCGTTGATGACGATCCGGTAGTCGGTGTGGCGGTCGATGAAACGCAGCAGCCAAAGGCGCGGCGCGTTGTCGTCCGGCAGCTCGATGTTGTGCACCGTGCGCACCACAGCGATCCGACGCGACAGGCGGTGACGGAAGACGAGCGCGGCGGTGAGCAGATACTTGCCCGTGGACTTCCACCAGGTGGATCCGTGCAGCTTCGCCTCCGGCCAGTGCCAGTGGAAGGCGTCGTAGCGCCCGAACAGCGCCGTGCCCCACGAGAACCGCAGACGCGTGAGGCCCTCGGTCGAGCCCAGTGCTTCGTCGAGCATCTTGTTGTACGGGTTCGTCGTCGGACGGGGAGCGCCCAACGACTGCATCACGCGGATGGTCGATCCGGGAACGGTCATGGTGGCGTCATCCTCCGATGGGCGTCGGTACTCGTCGTAGCGTCGACCGAGGGCGGCGGCGATCGTGCCCCGTCCGCGGTGCAGGAGCCGGGTTCCCCTGGCGTGATGGGTGATGTTCGAGGTCAGGGCG
>NZ_QOAY01000278.1:12299-19067 GCF_003314775.1 Microbacterium sp. H6
GAAGGCTCTCCGCAGGGCGCCGACGACGATACGGGCCACGCCTCCGACCAGAGCCCGCAGTCGCAGCACCCCGCGGCGGATCTTCCCGTCGGTGAGCTGGAGCTGGATGCGGGTGCCCGCGTTCGCCGAGCTGAAGGCACGCTGTGCCGCCCAGGCGCGGCTCAGGCGCGCGGCGACGACGAGGTCTTCCGTCTCGGACTCGTTGCACCACACGATCAAGCCGCCTCGGCGGGCGAGCTGCCGGGAGAAGAGTGTGTCCTCGCCGCCGCCGAGACCGAGCGAAGGGTCGAACCGCAGACCGAGCCGCCGGATGGAGCGGAGGTCCAGCAGCAGGTTGCCCGCCGCTGCCACCTGGAGCACGGTGCCCGTCTCCCTTGGCGGCCGTCGGAAGGTGCCGGATGCGAGGAGCCACGGGTCGACGTCCTCGTCGAAGACGGAGATCACGCGCCCCATCACGGCATCGGCGCCGTGTTCGCGCCACACCTCGATGAGCGCGGAGAGCCACCGCTCTCGCGGGACCTCGTCGTCGTCGATGAAGGCCAGCAGGTCGCGGTCGGCGCACTCGTCCAGGAGGCGGTTGCGAGCGGCGACGATCCCCGGCTCGGGTTCGACGACGTAGCGGACCGGGACGCTCGCACCGGCGGCCACCTCCCTGGCGGAGCCGGAGGGATCGTTGTCCACCACCAGCACGTCCACCGTGACCCCGAGGTCTGCGCACTCGGCGATCCGCTCGGGAAGCGTGCGCAGCAGCGCTCGGAGCAGCTCCGGCCTCCGGTACGTGGGTACGCCGATCGTCACCCTGATCATGTCGTTCGATTCCGGTCCCCTGGTCATCCGCCCCATCCCCATGGCAGTATCGCGCCTCGACTCCGACGCCGGCTCATCGTATCGTGAACCCCTGAAGCCGCTCGTCGAGGAAGCTCTCGCGTATAGTCGTTCACCTGGGAGTCGACGTCGGTCGCGACTCTGGGGAATTCGACCGGCGACCCGAGGCGATCCGTGATCCGGATCCGGGGGGAGGATCGCGTGTCAATCGAGCACGGACGGCTTGCCGTGGTCGTGGTCAACTACGCCTCGGCGGGGTTGCTCGAGCGCAACCTGGTGATGGTGGAGCGCGAGGCGCGCGCGATCGATCAGCATGCGCTCGTCATCGTCGTCGACAACTGGTCGAACGCCGAAGAACGGCGCGCTGCCGCGACGATCGCCGACGCGCAGGGCTGGCTCCTGATCGAACCGCGATCCAACTCGGGCTTCGGCGGCGGGGTCAACATCGGGGTGACGCGCGCGCTCGCCGAGGGTGCCACCGACGTCCTCGTGATCAATCCGGACGCGCACATCGATCGCGCGTCGCTGCGCCGACTGGCCGCAGCCACCGACGCCGAGCGCACGACCCTCGCCTCACCGGTCATCACGGACTCGGACGGCAAGACCTGGTTCGCCGGGATCGATCTCCTGCTCGCCGACGGCACCATGCGCGCACGCCGCAAGCGCGACGCCGGGGACACCCAGCCGTTCGAACCATGGTTGAGCGGGGCCTGCCTGTGGATCACGCGCGAGGTCTGGGATCTCGCCGGCGGGTTCGACGACGATTATTTCCTCTACTGGGAGGACGTCGACTTCTCGCGTCGTGTCGTGTCGGCCGGCGGATCGCTGGCCCTCGTCGAGGACGCCAGGGCCGTGCACGACGAGGGAGGCACGCAGCGTGCGGAGCCCGAGACCTCACGCGCCAAGTCCGAGGGCTACTACTACTACAACATCCGCAATCGGATGCTCTACGCCGTGCGCCATCTCGATGACGAGGCCGTGCAGCGCTGGCGCCGGTCCATCCCGCGCACCGCCAGGGAGGTCATCCTCCGCGGTGGCCGACGACAGCTGATCCAGTCGCCCGCTCCGATCCGGGCCTATCTTCGCGGTGTGCGCGAAGCCCGACGGATCGCGCGGACGCACACCTCGGGCCAGAAGGGCAGGAAATGGTCGTAGACGCCTATCACCGTCTCGCACGCGCGCAGAAGGGGCACGCTCGTGGGGCGCCCGCCTACTCGGTGTACGTCAATCGGCGCATCGGTCGGGTGCTCGCCGCCGTCGCGTATCGGATCGGTCTCACCCCGAACCAGGTGTCGATCATCAGCGCGGTGCACTCCTTCATCGCGATCGGCCTCATCGCGTTCGGCCCCGTGAACGTGCCCATGGGCCTCCTGATCGCTCTGCTGCTGGTGCTCGGCTACGCCTGGGACTCCGCCGACGGTCAGGTGGCGCGTCTGCGCGGCGGGGGAAGCCCCCAGGGCGAGTGGCTCGATCACTTCATCGACACGCTCAAGATCGCCTCCCTCCACCTCGCCGTGCTGATCGGGCTCTATCGGGTGCTTCCCGACACGCCTCTTCTCCTGCTGATCCCGATCGTGTTCAGCATCGTCGCCACGACCACGTTCTCGGGAATGCTCCTGAACGATCTGCTCAAGGGCAAGCACGCGGTGGCGTCGACCCACGAGCGAGGAGGCGGGACCCTGCTGCGCTCGCTCATCCTGCTGCCGACGGACTTCGGGCTGGTGTGCCTCGTGTTCGTGCTGTGGGGGTGGACGCCGGCATTCCTCGTCGGCTACGGCGCTCTGTGCCTGGCCGCTGTCCTGTTCCTCGCGCTCGCCGCGGTGAAGTGGTTCCGTGAGATCGGAAGGCTCGGTGCCTCCGCATGACGGACGAGAAGATCCTGGTCGTGTGCGCGGCTAACGTGTGCCGGTCGCCGTTGGCCGAGCTGGCTCTTCGTCGCGGGCTCGGCGCGGATTCCCCCATCACCGTGAGCAGTGCCGGTGTGCGGGCGAACGCCGGCGACCCGATCTGCGCGGCGGTGGCCTCGGTCCATGAGGACGAGGAATGGCAGGCCTGGGCGCAGGAGCATCGGGCGCAGCCGGTGACGATCGAGCAGGTCGAGCAGGCGAGCATCGTGCTGACCGCATCGCGCGACATCCGTGGCGAACTGGTGAGGATGGCACCGCGTTCGCGTGACTGGATGTTCACGATCAAGGAAGCCGCCCATCTGGGGGAGGGCTTCTCGTCCTCCGCCTCCGACCGCGTGGTGGAGTACGTGGCGCACCTCGACCGTGCACGTTCCCGCGCCGTCCCGCTGACACCGCCTGGGGGCCCCGGGGCACGCCTGCGCCAGCTGTTCCAGGCCCGGGGGACCGTCGATCCGACGAGCATCGCCGATCGGCACGGGAGTCGCGGTCACCTGGAGACGATCCACGAGGTCGATGCCGCCATCGCGACGGTCCTCGCACAGCTCACGGGCCATCGTCGACACGCTTCCTGACCGGGCACTTGTGATTTTCCAGACCTCACACTAGGATTAGCCGACGCCGCGTTCCGCGCGGTTGAAGGGGACCTGAAGCCGAGGGGGCTTCGGGATTGAGGAATCTGGGTTCTGGGGAGCTGCAGTGTTCAACGTTTCATCATGCCGTTCTGGGGACGGCACTTCGCGCTCACGACGCGCGATCTTCGTCGCGCCTCTGGTGGCGCTGGCACTCGTGACGGCCGGTTGCACCGCTGCCGCGCCGAGCGCTTCGGAATCGCCGGCGCCGGCAGGCACCAGCACCACCGACTGGACGCCGCCCGCCGACACCGAGGCCCAGGGGCCCACGGAAGGCCCGGCGCTCACAGAGGAGAACGGAGCGCTCGACGCGCCCATCTCCCTCTCCACCGACATGGTCGTCACGATCGACAAGATTTCGACCACGACGATCAAGCCCGAGACGCCCGGCGAGTACGCCGGACCCGCGGTGGTCGTCACGCTGACCGTGGCCAATGACTCGAAGCGTGCGCAGAGCGTCGACTCCGCGGTCGTCAGTCTCGTCACGGACGACGGCGACATCGGGGTCTCCACGACCGCCGGCCCGAACGAACCCCTGCAGGGTGAGGTCGCCGCGGGCGCGAAGACCACCGGCACCTACGTCTTCATGCTCGATCCGACGCAGGGGCGCTCGGTGAAGATCAGCGTCAACTACGCCGCAGGCGAGCCGGTGGCCACCTTCGCCGGCCAGCTGTCCTGACGCGCGCGTAATCACTCGCATCACTCTCGTTTTTCATTTGCACTAACTCATTTTCGAAGAAGAAAACTGGCGGCTGGGGAGTCACTATGGGGAACACATCGACCACGAGGCGAGCGCTGAGCGCACTCGCGTCTGTCGTGACGGCGGCGTTGCTCGTCGCAGGCATGACGACACTGGGAGCGCAGGCGGCGTCAGCAGACGTCCCCTCGACCCCACCGCCTCTGCTGCAGCGTGACGACAACGTCGTCACCTCGGATCCGATTCCGACGGTGCAGATCGACAACGGCTACGTCTGGGCGCAGACGATGATCGGGTCGACCGTCTATGCGGTCGGCAAGTTCGACAACGCCAGGGCCCCGCTCGCCACGCCGGGAACGAGCCTGACGGCCCGCTCCAACGTGCTCGCCTACGACATCAACACGGGTCAGCTGCTCTCGTTCGCGCCGCAGGTGAACGGTGTGATCAAGGCCGTCGCCGCGTCGCCGGACGGCAGCCGCATCTACATCGGCGGATCGTTCAACTCCGTCAACGGTCAGGCCCGCTGGAACTTCGCGGCCCTCGATGCCGTGACCGGCCAGCTCGTGGCCGGCTTCAACCCGTCGATCGGCGGCAGCGGTGTCTACGCCCTCGCAACCTCCGGCACCAGCGTCTACGTGGGCGGGCTGTTCACGCAGGGCAACGGCACCGCCCGTAAGAACCTCGCCGGCTTCAACGCCGCCAACGGAGCCCTGTTGAGCTGGGCGCCGCAGACCGACCTCCAGGTCGACGCGATGGTCATGGACCCCGCGGGGCAGAACGTCATCGCCGCCGGGCGCTTCTCGCAGGTCAACGGCGACCTGACGATGCGCGGAACCGTGGCACTGGACAAGGCGACCGGCGCGGTCGACACGTCCTGGGCGCTCCCGCAGACGGTAAAGAACGGCTCGAACACGGGCTCGAACTCCGGCAAGGCCGGCATCTTCGGTCTCGCGGCCGACGACAAGGCCGTGTACGGCACCGGCTGGGTCTACGCCGACGCCGCCACGGGAAACCTGGAGGGGACCTTCGCGGCGGAAGCAGGGACGGGCCAGGTCCGCTGGATCGCCGACTGCCTCGGTGACCACTACGGCGTGTACTCCACCGGCAAGGTCGTCTACACGACCAGCCACACGCACGCGTGCGGCACGATGAGCCTGCACCCGGAGCAGAACCCGCGCACGCACCGCTACTCGGAGGCGTACACGGCGGATGCTCGCGGCTCGCTGGGCAACCAGCCCGCAGCCGGCGGCACCTACAAGAACTGGGCGGGCACTCCTGCACCGTCGCCCTACGCCTGGACGCCCGACTGGGCCGTCGGTGTGACGACGGGCATGGGACAGGCCGGTCTGTCGATCACGGGCGCGGGCAACATGATCTCGATCGGCGGTGAGTTCCGGTCCGTGAACAACGGCCGCTTCGAGGGACTCGTGCGCTTCTCGACGAACCCCCCTGGCGGAGCCAAGGACGGTCCCCGTCTCGCGGCGGCGAACTGGACCGGCACGGCGCAGTCGTTCATCCCCGGTCGCGTCCGGGTGTCGATCCCGGCCAACTGGGACCGCGACGATCTGACGCTCACGTACGAGCTCCGTCGCACCGGCACGGCCACGCCGGTCGCCACGACCACGGCCAACGGCACGTGGTGGAACCGGCCGTCCGTCACCCTCGAGGACAAGACGGCGACACCGGGATCGCAGCAGGAGTACACGGTCAGCGCCAAGGACAGCGCGGGAAACACCGTCAGCAGCCAGGTCATGAGCGTCACGGTCGCATCGGGAACGGTCTCGAGCTACACGAACGCGATCTCGGCCGACAACCCGCAGCTCTACTACCCGCTGGGCACCGCGGCGCAGGACTGGGCGGGCGCGAACCCTCCCGTGTTCGGCTCCGGCGTGACGTCGTCGGCTTCGGGCGTGGAGAACACCGCGACCGGCGCATCGACGTTCAGCGGAACCTCTTCGGGGCGAGCCTCTTCGACCGACAAGATCGCCGCATCGGCGGAGTTCTCCACGGAGCTGTGGTTCAAGACCAACACCACCACCGGTGGCAAGCTGCTCGGCTACGGCTCGGCGGCCTCGGGTGACTCCACGAGCTACGACCGCCATCTCTACATGACGAACAACGGGCGTCTGGTGTTCGGCACCTACAACGGCAGCACGCAGACGATCCAGAACACCACGGCGCTGAACAACAACGCCTGGCACCATGCGGTGGCCACGCAGAGCGCTGACGGCATGAAGCTGTACATCGACGGCGTGCTCGTCTCGTCCGCGGCCGGCGCGACCACCGCCGAGAACTACGTCGGGTACTGGCGTGTCGGCGGGGACAACCTCAACAGCTGGCCCTCCGCACCGAGCTCGAGCAACTTCAAGGGAGCTCTCGACGAGGTCGCGGTGTACCCCTACGCGCTCACCGCCGCGCAGGTGCAGACCCACTACGGCATCGGCAAGGGCTTCCAGCCGCCGACCGCGGCCTTCACCTCGACGCCGACGGATCTCGCCGTGGCATTCGACGCCAGCACGTCCGCGCCGACCGGCTCGGCCACGATCACCGGCTACCGCTGGGACTTCGGGGACGACTCGGCCACCGCGACGGGTAAGACGGTGTCGCACACCTACACGGCGGCGGGCACGTACACCGTCAAGCTCACCGTGACCGACAGCAACGGCCTGGCCACCACGACGGAGAACCCCGTCACGGTGCAGGCGGCCAA
>NZ_QOAY01000278.1:19099-19497 GCF_003314775.1 Microbacterium sp. H6
GTCCTTCCGACCGCGTCCTTCGAGCTGTCGGGCACCGGGCTCTCGGTCTCGGCCGACGCCTCGGCATCGACCGACTCGGACGGCACGATCGCCTCGTACGACTGGAACTGGGGCGACGGTTCGACGTCCTCCGGCCAGGTCGCCAGCCACGTGTACGCCTCGGCGGGCACGCGCACGGTCACTCTGACGGTCACCGACAACCGCGGTGGCACGGCGACGACGACGCGGGAGTCCGTCACGACCCACGCGAACCCGGTCGCCACCTTCACCGCGACGGCGTCGGGGATGAACGTGGACGTCTCGGCCGCGGGCTCGAGCGCCTCCGACGGCGCGACGCTGTCGTACTCCTGGAACTGGGGTGACGGCACGGCCGCGGGCAGCGGTGCGACCGCCGGTCA
>NZ_QOAY01000278.1:19524-20417 GCF_003314775.1 Microbacterium sp. H6
CTACGCCCAGCCCGGTGCGCACGACATCACGCTCACGGTGACCGACAGCCTCGGCGGATCGGCCAGCGTCACGAAGTCCGTGACCGTCCAGGCTCAGGTGTTCGCCGCGTCCGACTCCTTCGGTCGTGTCGTGTCGAGCGGATGGGGCGCGGCCGACATCGGCGGCACCTGGGCGCCGATGAGCGGTTCGGCCGCCGTCACCTCCGTCGGAGACGGCGTCGGCAAGGTGAACCTCACGCCGGGTGAGACGCGCGAGATGCTGCTGCAGGGAACGTCTCTCCTCGACACGTCTGCGCGCATCACCTACACGCTGGCCTCCGGCCCGTCGACGGGTGTGGTCTACGAAGGACTCGGTGCACGTCGCTCCGGCTCCAACGGGTACCGCGCACTCGCGTGGCACCGGGCGGACGGGACCACGTGGCTCGTGATCCACCGCAACGGAACCGCGATCGCCAGCACCGCCGTCGCCGGTCTCACCTGGACCGCGGGAAGCACGTTCAACCTCGCCATGGAGACGACGGGGTCCGGGACGACGACCATCCGCGCGAAGCTGTGGGCTGCCGGAGCTGCGGAGCCCGCCAACTGGCAGCTCTCCACGACGGACACGACGCCCGCCTTGCAGGTCGCGGGGGCGCCGACGGTCTTCTCCTACCGCGCAGGCAGCGCGACCGGCACCAACCTGGCGAGCTTCGACGACTTCACGCTGAAGAACCTCGGGGCGGCGACACCGCAGCCCGAGCCGCAGCCGGAGCCGCAGCCGCAGCCGAACGTGCCGCCGACCGCGGCCTTCACGGCGACGACCACGGGGCTGACCGTGAACGTCAACGGTGGGGCATCGACCGACTCGGACGGCACCATCGCCTCCTATGCCTGGAACTTCGGAGACGGATCGA
>NZ_QOAY01000252.1:0-3476 GCF_003314775.1 Microbacterium sp. H6
GGGCTGCTGCCGCTGCACCGCGTGCCGGTTCCGCACGACATCGCGGCTCTCGGCGCGCTCGTGCTGTTCGCCGCGGCCGCTGCCACCACGGTCGCGAGGGTCCCTGGACATCCTCGCGCGCTGTCGATCACCTCGGTCGGTGTGGGTCTGCTGGTCGTGATCGCGCTGGTCCTGTGGGTGCCCTTCGGCGTGTACTCCACCACTGCGGTCGAGGCGATCGTCGTCGGACTCGGGCTGCTGTGGATGGCGACACTCGTGCGTGTGCTCGCGATCCTGGTGCCGGCCGGGTCTCGACCATCCGGGCGTCTGCGGCTGATGCGGGCGGGCGCGGGGCCGGGCGAAAGATAGGGCATCTGTCCGATGTACCGGGGGTACCTCAGAGCGGAGTGTAGGGATACAGCGAACCGTCGAGGAGAACCCCATGTTCGAGCACCCCTATCTCCACCAGCAGCTCACCAGGCATGACCAGGAGCAGATGGAGCGCGCCGCTGCGAGGCGCCTCTCCCTGATCGAGCACGCCGACCAGATCGTGCCGCGGCCGGAAGGAGCGATCCGACGGATGCTTCGCCACGCGTTCGGTCGCTCTACGGGCGACTCGGCAGCGACGGCGCCGGGGAAGGCGCGGGTCACGGCCGCGTGCGACACGGCAGCGGCGGCGCACGCGCAGTGAGCAGAACCATCGCGCACAGCGCACATCCGACGGACCCGAATGTCGGTCGGGGGTGGGACGATGAGTCCATGCCCCCTTTCGCGTCGAGCGCTGCGATGGTCGGCCGTGAGGCCGAGCTGGCAGAGGTGCGTCGATCGTTCGCGGGGGTGCGCGACGGCATCCCCGCAGCCTTGCTCGTCGAGGGCGAGGCGGGTATCGGCAAGTCACGGCTGCTGCGGGAGTACGCCACCGAGATCGCACCGACCGCCGACGTGCACGTGGGGTGGTGCCTCGACCTCGGCGCTTCGCGCACGCCGTACGGTCCCCTCACCGGAATCCTCCGCTCGATCGTGCTGCGCATGGGTGTCGACCGGGTGCGAGAGTCGGTGGGTGTGGGTGTCGAGGCTCTCGGCATGCTGCTCCCCGAGCTCGTCGATTCCCCGACCGACCGCGATCGCACCAGCCCCGAGCGTCTGCGCGACGCCATCGCCTCACTCATCGAAGCGGCTGCCGAACGTGCCCCTCAGGTGCTCGTGGTCGAAGACCTGCACTGGGCGGACGAGTCCACTCTCGCCATCCTCTCCTTCCTGCTGCGGGCCCTCAGCCGCGGCCGCATCCTGCTGCTTCTCACCTGCCGCACCGACGACGTGCGTCGTGGCGATGCCGTGAGCCGCTTCATCGGCGAGGCCACCAGAGCCCGGCTGCTCGAGCGCCTCACTCTGGGCCGCCTCGACGAGACCGCCGTGCGGGAGCTGGCCGAGCAGATCACCGGCCGTGCGCTCACCGCGAGTGCGCTCGACCGTATGCAGGAGCGGGCCGAGGGCGTGCCCTTCTTCATCGAGGAGATCGCCGGATGTTCGAACGGCCCGCTCCCCGATGGCCTTCGTGATCTGCTGCTGGCTCGTTTCGATCGCCTCGGCGACGACGCGCGCCACGTCGTGCAGGTCGTCTCCGGTGCGGAACGCCCGCTCTCGCATCCGCTCATCACGAGCCTGGTCGAGCTGCCGGAGCAGCGGCTCGACGAAGCGATCCGCGAGGCGACCCGCAGCGGCATCCTCGTTGTCGGCGACGACGACTACCGTTTCCGGCACGCTCTGCTGCGCGAAGCCGTGCACGACGACCTGCTCCCCGGCGAGCGGGCGCGACTGCACCGCGCATACGCCGAGGCGCTCGAAGCGCAGTGCGCCGGGTCCGATTCCAGCGATGCCGCCGCGCTCGCGTACCACTGGCAGCTGGCGCAGGACGATCGGAGGGCCCTGGTCGCCGCCGCCGACGCGATGCGTCACGCGAAGGGACAGTACGCGTTCGCGAGTGCCGCCCGTTTCGGCGAGCTGGCCCTGGAGCTCTGGCCGCTCGTGCCCGACGCCGCAGACGCGGCCCGCATCGAGCGTCTCGAGCTGCTGCTGGTGCTCGGCTCCATCCTGCGCAATGCGGGTGATGGTGAACGGGCGCTCGCCGTGGCCAACGTCGCGCTCGCCGAGGTCGACCCGGAGACGGTCGATCCGCGGCTGCACGCTCGCCTCCTCCGCAACAAGGCGCTGTATCTCGTCAACCTCGGGCGCCTCGGAGCCATCCCGCTGCTGCAGCAGGCTCTCTCGATCGCCGACGAGCGGATCGGCGATGAGGTGTTCCGGGCGGAGCTGCTCAACCAGCTGGCGAGCCGCCGGATGATCGCGGGCGATCGTGAGGAGGCGATCCGGCTCGCTGACGAAGCCGAGCGCGGGGCGGCCGGAGCCGAATCCACGGATCAGCTGTCGATCGCCGCGAACGTGCGCGGAGGTTCGCTGGCGCACCTGGGTCGCATCGACGAAGGCGTGCGCGAGTACGAGCGTGCGCGTGAGCTCGCGACGGGTTCCAACGCCGAGATGCGCTATCGGGTGAACTACTCCGACCTGCTCACGCTGTTGGGGCGCTACCGAGAGGCCGTCGAGGTCGCAGAGGAGGGGCTGCGGCGCGCTCGCGAACTCAGGGTCGAACGCACCTCGGGGTCGATCATGGCGCAGAACATGGTCGTCCCCCTGCTCGAGCTCGGCGAGATCGACCGGGTCGAGGAGATGCTGTCGCGGGACTTCGTGCAGGGGACTCTGCGCGTGTTCCGCATGTACATGAGCATGACGCGCGTGCGGGTGCTGGCGTGGCGCGGGCGGTCGGCGGAGGCCGCAGAGCTCCTGCAGGCCTGGCTTCCCGCGTTCGAGGAGACGGGCGTCTCCGAAAGGCAGATCTGGTACGACCGCGTGATGATGATCGTCGCCGTCGCCGAGAGTCGAGGAGACCTCCGCGGGGCGCTCGACACCATCCTCGAGATGCTGGAGAACGATGAGCCGGCGCTGCTGCACCAGCGTCGTCTGCTGCTGGAGGGAGGCGCGATCATCGCCGAGCTGCGGGCGGCAGGAGTCGACGTCTCGGGGGCGTCCACCGCGATCCGTGCCGCGTGGTCCAGCCAACCGGCGCAGCTGCAGGACGACGCATGGGAGACGATCCTCGACGCCCTCCTCGGCCCGCACCCTGACGCTCTCGCCGAGGCGCTGCGGTGCGCGGAGGGGGAGGACGTGCCGGTGATCTTCCGCGCCGTTCTCCGTCTGGAGCAGGCACGCGTGCTGGTCCGCGAAGGAGACCGGATCGCTGCGGGCGCTGTGCTCGCCGAGGCTGAAGCCCTCGCGGAGTCTCTCGGCAACGCTCAGCTCCAGTCCGCCGTCTCCCGGTTCGCCACAGACGCGGGGTTGAGGGGAGACGCGGTGTCAGCGTCGAGCACCGACCCGCTCACCGCGAGGGAGCGGCAGGTGCTCGAGCTCATCGCCGAAGGCCTGAGCAACCGCCAGATCGGTGA
>NZ_QOAY01000252.1:3501-11839 GCF_003314775.1 Microbacterium sp. H6
CGCCTGTTCATCAGCGTGAAGACCGTGAGCGTGCATGTGTCCGCCGTGCTGCGCAAGCTCGGCGTGAGCACACGCACCGAAGCAGCTCTCCTGAAGAAGAATGACCAGCCCCGTACTGCGGCGGAGCCTGCCGTGGTAGCGTGACAGTGCGCGCGTCTCGGATGTTCCGGTTCGGCGTAGGCCGTGCAAACGGCTAAGTCAACAGAAAGTAGAAACACATGGCCACTGGCACTGTGAAATGGTTCAACGCGGAAAAGGGCTTCGGCTTCATCGCTCCCGATGACGGCTCGGACGACCTTTTCGCCCACTACTCGGCTATCGCCGGCTCCGGTTTCAAGGAGCTCCGCGAGAACCAGAAGGTCGAATTCGACGCTGAGCGTGGCCCCAAGGGCATGCAGGCGGCGAACATCCGCGCTCTCTGAGCGCGCGCTGACTTCCTGAAACCGGTCGGACCCTCACGGGTCCGGCCGGTTTTTTCGTGCGCTGCCGCCGTTCGAATCGCGCGAATGGTTCCATCCGGCGGCAGTTCACTCCCATTCGCGCGATTCGAACGGGGAATCTCAGGGTGAGGATCACCTAACCTCCGTGTTAGATTAGGCCAGGCTTACCAAAGGCTGGGCGCATCACCCGTGCCGCCCCCTCACCCCGAACCGAAGGAACGCCTGTGCGCACCTCTCGAATCCTCGCCATCGGCGCGGCCGCCGCGCTCGCCATCGGCCTCTCCGCCTGCGCATCCTCCGCGCCGGAGTCGACCTCGACCGCCGGCGGCAACCCCGCCTCCGACGACGCCTTCCCCGTCACCGTCGAGCACGTCTACGGCGAGACCACGATCACCGAGAAGCCCGAGCGCGTCGCGACCGTGGCCTGGGCGAACCACGAGGTGCCGCTGGCACTGGGCATCGTTCCGGTCGGCATGAGCAAGGCCGCCTGGGGCGACGACGACGACAACGGTGTGCTGCCCTGGGTCGAGGAGAAGCTCGACGAGCTGGGTGCCGAGACGCCGGTGCTGTTCGACGAGACGGACGGTATCGACTACGAGGCCGTCGCCGACACCGAGCCCGACGTGATCCTCGCCGCCTACTCCGGTCTGACGCAGGAGGAGTACGACACCCTCTCCAAGATCGCCCCGGTCATCGCCTACCCGAAGGTCGCCTGGGGCACCTCGGTCGACGACATGATCGAGATGGACTCCAAGGCCCTCGGCCTCGAGAAGGAGGGTAAGGCCCTGATCGAGCAGCTCGACGCCGACGCGCAGAAGGCCCTCGAAGCGAACAGCGTGCTCAAGGACAAGAAGGTCCTGTTCTCCTACATCGACCCGACCGATCTCAGCCAGATCGGCTACTACACGGCGATCGACACCCGCCCCGGCTACCTCCACGACCTCGGCCTGCCGTTCCCCTCGATCGTCGAGGAGAACAAGGACAGCGACCAGTTCTACCTGACCGTCAGCGCGGAAGAGGCGCAGAAGTTCGACGACGTCGACCTGTTCATCACGTATGGCGACGAGTCGATCATCCCGCTGCTGCAGGCCGACCCGCTGCTGTCGAAGATCCCGGCCATCGCCGAGGGACGCATCGCCGTCCTTCCCGACGCCACCCCGATCGCGGCCTCCGCGAACCCGTCGCCGCTGTCGATCCCGTGGGGACTCAGCGACTACCTCGCACTCCTGGCCGCGCCGCTGTCCAAGTAGCCGTTCCATCCGCAGCAGCGGAGTGAATGCTCAGTGACCTCAGCAACCGTCATCGCACCAGCACCGGGCGCCGCAGACCTGCGGCGCCCGGTGCTGGTGCGAACCATCTGGCTCCTCGTCGGGCTGGTGGTGCTCGTCGTCCTCAGCGTCCTGTCGATCTCCTTCGGCGTGCGCGCGGTCTCGTTCGACGACATCGTCGCCGCGCTCACGGGCCACACCGACACGATCGCCGAGGCCGCGATCGTGAAGCGCATACCGCGCACCGTGCTCGCCCTCCTCGTCGGCGCTGCACTCGCCCTCTCCGGAGCGACCATGCAGGCGGTCACTCGGAACCCGATCGCCGACCCCGGCATCCTCGGCGTCTCGAACGGCGCCTCCCTGGCTGTCGTCTGCGGCATCGCCTTCTTCGGACTCGCCGACCCCTACGGGCAGATGGCCTTCGCGATCGTGGGTGCCGGCGTCGCCGCCGTCTTCGTCTACACGGTGGGCTCGCTCGGGCGCGGGGGAGCGACCCCTCTCAAGCTCGCCCTCGCGGGGGCGGCGACATCGGCCGCCTTCGCCTCGCTCATCAGCGCCGTGATGCTGCCCCGCGTCGACCTGCTGCAGACGTTCCAGTCCTGGCAGATCGGCGGCGTCGGCGGAGCGGAGTGGCCGCGCATCGCCCTGACCGCGCCGGTGCTCGCCGTCGGCGCCCTCATCTGCTTCCTGTGCTCGCGGGGCATGAACTCCCTCGCCCTCGGCGACGAGATGGCCAAGGGTCTCGGCGAGAACGTGTTCCGCACCCGCATGATCTCGGCACTCGGCGCCGTGATCCTCGCCGGGGCCGCGACCGCGATCGCCGGACCCATCGGATTCGTCGGGCTGATCATCCCGCACGTGTGCCGCATGCTGGTGGGGACCGACCACCGTTGGCTGCTTCCGTTCTCGGCCATCGCCGGCGCCGCCCTGCTGACGGCGAGCGACATCGTGGGCCGCGTGATCGCCCCGTCGTCCGAGGAGATCCAGGTCGGGATCATCACCGCCATCATCGGAGCGCCGTTCTTCATCTGGATCGTCCGTCGGCAGAAGGTGCGTGAGCTGTGAGCACGACCGAGCACACCGAGCACACCCTCGAACGCGGCGAGGAGTCCGCCTCCGCCCGCATCACGCGGATCGTCGCGGGCCGACGCTCGCGCCACCGTCGTCACGCGATCGCCACGATCGTGCTCGGCGTCCTGGTCCTCGCCCTCTTCGCGGTCGCACTCATGGTGGGGAACACGTTCTACACACCGGACGAGGTGATCCGCGTGATCCTCGGCGAGACCGTGCCGGGGGCGTCGTTCACGGTGGGCGACCTGCGGCTGCCGCGCGCGGTGCTCGCCGTCCTCACCGGCATCGCCTTCGGCATGGCGGGCGTCTGCTTCCAGACGATGCTGCGAAACCCCCTCGCCTCGCCCGACATCATCGGCATCTCCAACGGCGCCGGAGCTGCAGCCGTGTTCGGCATCATCGTGCTCTCCGTCAACGGGCCGGTCGTGTCGCTGCTCGCGCTCGTCGGTGCCGTGGTCACGGCCTTCGTGATCTACCTCCTCTCGATCAAGGGCGGCTTCGCCGGCACACGACTCATCCTGATCGGGATCGGCATCGCGGCGATGCTGCAGAGCGTCATCTCCTACCTGCTGTCGCGCGCGGCGAACTGGGACATCCAGACCGCGATGCAGTGGCTCACCGGAAGCCTCAACAACGCATCGTGGGAGCGGGTGCTGCCGATGGCGATCGCCGCGCTGATCATCGTGCCGCTGATGCTGTCACAGGGCCGTGCACTCGGAGCGCTCCAGCTGGGAGACGATTCCGCGGCGGGACTCGGCATCCGCGTCAGCGCCACCCGCCTGCTGCTCATCCTCGGTGCGGTCGCGCTGCTCGCATTCGCGACGGCCGCCACCGGGCCCATCGCCTTCGTCGCGTTCATGGCGGGGCCCATCGCCGCGCGCATCACGGGTCCAGGCGCGAACCTGCTCCTGCCGTCGGCGTTCGTCGGGGCTCTGCTCGTGCTCGCCGGCGACCTCATCGGCCAGTTCGCCTTCGGAACCCGCTACCCCGTCGGAGTCATCACCGGCGTCGTCGGTGCGCCGTACCTGATCTATCTCCTCATCCGCACCAACCGCTCCGGGGGTTCGCTTTGACCGTCTCGCACAGCCTGTCCGCCGAGGGCGTCACGCTCGCCTACGGCGACCGCACCATCATCGACGGTCTCGACCTGCAGATCGCCCCCGGCCGCATCACGACCATCGTGGGAGCGAACGGATGCGGCAAGTCGACGCTGCTGCGTTCGCTCGCCCGTCTGCTGTCGCCGAGCGACGGGCAGATCGTGCTCGACGGCAAGTCGGTGCACGCACGCCCGACCAAGGAGGTCGCGCGCATCCTCGGGCTGCTTCCGCAGTCGCCCGTCGCGCCGGAGGGCATCGCGGTCGCCGATCTGGTCGGCCGCGGACGGCACCCGCATCAGAAGATGCTCGCCCGCTGGAGCACGCACGATTACGAGGTGGTGGCAGACGCCCTCGACGCGACCGGCATCTCCGACCTCGCCGACCGCAGCGTCGACGAGCTCTCGGGCGGTCAGCGCCAGCGCGTGTGGATCGCGATGGCGCTCGCGCAGGAGACCGACATCCTGCTGCTGGACGAACCGACGACCTTCCTCGACGTCGCGCACCAGGTCGAGGTGCTCGATCTGCTCACCGACCTGAGCGTCTCGCGCGGCACCACGATCGTGATGGTGCTGCACGACCTCAACCTCGCGGCCCGCTACGCCGACGAGCTGGTGGCGATGAAGGACGGGCGGGTGCACGCGACCGGTGCGCCGCAGGACATCGTCACCGCCGAACTCGTCGAAGAGGTCTTCGGCCTCGCCAATCAGATCACCATCGATCCGGTCTCCGGCAAGCCGATGGTCACACCCATCGGGAGGCACCATGTCCGCTGAGACGACCACGACCGAGCGCCCGACCTACATCCTCACCCGCGCCGAGGTGCGGGCCGTCGCGCGTGTCTCGCCCTCCTTCGTGCGGGTGACCTTCGGTGGAGACGAGTTGAGCGAGTTCGGCACACCGGGCGAGGTGTTCGACAGCCGCATCAAGCTGGTCTTCCCGCCCGCGTCCGGGGTGCTGCCCGACCTCGACAGGGCATCGGACAACTGGTGGCAGGCCTTCCTCGCCGTGCCGGAGGAGGAGCGCGGATCCATGCGCACCTACTCCGTGCGCGAGCTGCGGGTCGACGACGAGACCGGGACCGAGGTCGACGTCGACTTCGTGCTGCACCTCGAGCCGGGACTCACCGGCCCCGCGTCGCTGTGGGCGAGCCAGGCCGCGGTCGGGCAGGAGCTGTACCTGGTCGGTCCGCGTCGTGGCGTGGACGTGGACGCGCACGGGGGGGCCGAGTTCGCCCCCGGTACCGCGGTATCGGTCGTGCTCGCGGGCGACGAGACGGCTGCTCCGGCGATCGCCCGCATCCTGGAAGATGCGCCTCGCGACCTGCGCGGTGTCGCCTTCATCGAGGTGCCCTCGCCTGCCGACATCCTGCGCATCGACGTGCCCTCAGGGGTCGAGGTGCACTGGCTTCCCCGTGATGCCGGCGAGCCGCACGGGCTGCGACTGATCCCCGCCGTGCTCGGCCACCTCGGAGACGCCGACGCTGCGGACGAGATCCGGGTGAAGGACATCGACGGCGAGGACCTGCTGTGGGAGACGCCGGAGTACTCCGGTCTCGGCGAGGACATCGCCACGGCCGACGCTCCGGCCGAACGCTACTTCTGGATCGCGGGGGAGAGCGGCGTGGTCACCACGCTGCGTCGCCACCTGGTCAAGGACCTCGGCATCGACCGCAGCCAGGTGGCCTTCATGGGCTACTGGCGCCGCGGTGTCGCCATGCGCGGCTGACCCCCCTCCTCCCTCTTCCTGCCCTTCCTCCGTCCTGCCAAAACGGAGACGACCCGAGCATCCGCCGGCGTGTCTTGTGTGGACGCGCCGCCCGGATGCCGGGTCGTCTCCGTTTCGGCCTGCCAGCCCCGGAGTGGACGGCTGGCGGGGAAGGGGTTACTTCGCGAGGAAGGTCTTCAGCGCGGCGTTGACCTCGTCGGCGTGGGTCCAGAGCAGGCCGTGCGGGGCGCCCTCGACCTCGACGTAGTCGGCCTCCGGGACCGCCTGGTGGAAGCGGCGCGCGGTGGCATCGATCGGGAGGATGTTGTCGTTCGTGCCATGCAGGATGAGCGTGGGCTTCGCGGCCGCTGCCACAGCCTCGACGTCGGAGCGGAAGTCCTCGATCCAGGCGGGCACGACGGCGTAGGCAGCCACGGGCGCGCTGCCGATCGCCACGTTCCAGCTGCCGGTCACGGCCTGCTCGCTGATGCGCGAGCCGAGGTTCTCGTCGAGGTTGTAGAAGTTCTTGTAGAAGTCGGTGAACCACGCGAAGCGATCGCCCTTCGCCGCGGCCTCGATGCCGTCGAAGACCTCCTGCGGCACGCCCTCGGGGTTGTCGTCGCGCTGCACGAGGAACGGCTCGAGCGAGGCGAGGAAGGCGAGCTTGGCGACGCGGTCGTGCCCGTAGCGGGCGACGTAGCGGGCGAGCTCGCCGGTGCCCATCGAGAAGCCGACGAGCACGACGTCGCGCAGGTCGAGGGTCTCGAGCACGGTGTTCAGGTCGGCGGCGAACGTGTCGTAGTCGTAGCCGGAGTTCACCTTTGAGGACTGGCCGAATCCGCGGCGGTCGTAGGTGATGACGCGGTAGCCCTGGGCGAGGAGTTCGCGGGTCTGGCGCTCCCAGCTGTGCCCGTCGAGCGGGTAGCCGTGGATCAGGACGACGGGCTGACCGGCTCCCTGGTCTTCGTAGTAGAGCTCGATCGCGGTGCTGTTCTCGTTTCCGACGGTGATGTAGCCCATGGTCCTGATCCTTTCGGTTCCGGTGAGAACGGTCGTTCTCGCTCGATGTCCTCAATCTAGAGAACGTTCGTTCTCGTGTCAAGTAGACTTCTGGACATGACCGAAGACGAGGCTCGCGAGCGCATTCTGTCCGCCGCGGAGGAGCTCTACTACCGCAAGGGCTACGCCGCTGTGGGCATGGACGAGCTGCGCTCGGCCGCCGGCGTGTCGCTGCGCCGCCTCTACGCGCTCTTCCCCGCTAAGAGCGACATCGTCGCGGCCGTGCTGGCGCGCAAGCACGCGGAGTGGGAGTCCGGCCTTTCGGGGGCGGTGTCGGATGCGGGGGATGACCCCCGTGCGCGCATCCTGGCCGTCTACGGGTACCTCGAGAACTGGTTCTGCGCCGACGACTTCCGTGGATGCGCCTTCATCAATGCGTTCGGCGAACTCGGCGGCACCAATGCGGAGGTCGCGGAGATCGTGCGGGCGCACAAGGCGTCATTCCAGGAGTACATGGCCGGCCTCGTCGCCGACACCGGAGGTCCGCCCGCGCTCGCCGCGCAGCTGTCGATCCTCGCCGAAGGAGCGCAGAGCACCGCGGCGATCTCGGCCGATCCGGCCGTCGCCGCACAGGCGCGGGGTGCGGCCGAGGTGCTGATCGACGCGGCTTTCGCCCGCGCCTGAACTCTCGCCCGGCGCATCATCATATTTTGGCTAACCTGGTTAGCGAAACGGCGCACCTCTGTCAAGGCCGGTGCGACCGAGGAAACGCAGCCGTAGCCTTCGGGACATGGAATCACGCACGAAGGGCATCGGTCGTCAGGCGCTGATCATCGCGGCGGCGACATTCATGGTGATCGCGGCCGCTGTCGGGGCCGGAGCATTCGGCGGCGCGTCCGTCGACGATCTGCAGGACGGGGCGCTCTCGGCTCAGGGCTCGTACCTCGCGCCGGCGGGGCCCGCATTCTCGATCTGGTCGCTGATCTACCTCGGCCTGATCGCGTACACGGTGTGGCAGGCGCTCCCCGCTCAGCGGCAGGATCCGCGTCAGCAGGCCGTGGGCGGGTGGATCGCCGCCTCGATGGTGCTGAACGGGCTGTGGCTGGTGACCGCACGGTTCCTGACGCTGTGGCTCACGGTCGTCGTGATCGCGGCGCTCCTGGCCGTGCTCGCGCGGGTGATCGTGCTGCTCGGCCGCTTTCCCTCCCGGAACCTCGCCGACCGCATCCTCACCGACGGCGCGAACGGCCTGCACTTCGGTTGGGTCACCATCGCGACGGTGGCGAACACGGCCGCGTGGTTCACGCAGATCGCTCCGGAGAGCTGGGCGCAGGCAGCGGATGCCTGGGCCATCGCCGTGCTCATCGTGGTCCTGGTGATCGGGGCTGCCGCGGCGTGGGCCACCGGACGCATCGCTCCTGCCCTCGCGACGGCCTGGGGTCTCGCCTGGCTCGCGGTCGGTCGCCTCACGGGAGAGCCCGAGAGCACCGCGACGGCGATCGCCGCGATCATCGTGGCCGTGCTGCTCGTGCTCACCGGGGTCGCGGCGGTCGTGCGCCGGTCGCGCATCCGGAGCGCTGGGGCTCAGAGCACGAGCCGGTAGCCCATGCCCGATTCGGTGAGCAGATGCACCGGAGCACCCGGCTCCTGCTCCAGCTTCTTGCGCAGCTGCGACATGTACAGGCGCAGGTAGCCGGAGTCGGACACCTGCTCACTGCCCCAGATCTCCTTGAGCAGATCCTGGCGGGTGACGAGTGCG
>NZ_QOAY01000252.1:11875-13183 GCF_003314775.1 Microbacterium sp. H6
GTGCCGGGACAGGTGCTCCAGCATGCGCCACTCGGTCGGCGTGAGGTGCACCCTCGTGCCGCCGCGGGTGACGGTCTTGGTCGAGAGGTCGACCACCACATCGCCGAAAGCCACCGTGGACTCGCCGCCCGCCGGAGCAGACCGTCGTGACAGCGCCCGCAGACGTGCCAGCAGCTCGTCCACCTGGAACGGCTTGGTCACGAAGTCGTCGGCCCCGGCGTCGAGTGCCTCGACCTTGTCGGCGGACCCCGTGCGTCCCGACACCACGATGATGGGCACGTTGGTCCATCCGCGAAGCGCTTGGATGACCTCGATGCCGTCGAGGCGGGGCATGCCGAGATCGAGCATGATGAGATCCGGATGCGTCTGAGCGGCTGCGGCGATCGCGGCCGCTCCGTCGGGGGCGACAACCACGTCGTAGCCGTGGGCGGCGAGGGTGATCCGCAGGGCGCGGACCATCTGCGGATCGTCGTCGGCGATGAGGAGCTTCACTCCGTGCCTTCCATGTCGCGGGATCCTGCGGCCAGCGGCAGGGAGATGACCATCGTGAGGCCGCCGCCGGGGGTGTCCTCGGGTGTCAGGGTACCGCCCATGCCCTCGGTGAACCCGCGCGACAGGGCGAGTCCCAGACCGAGTCCCGTGGTGTTGTCGGTGTCGCCGAAGCGTTGGAACGGCTGGAAGATGCGGTCGCGCCGCTCGGGCGAGACGCCTTCCCCGCGGTCGATGATGCGGATCTCGGCACGGTCGCCGAGAGCGCTCGTGGAGACGATGATGCGTGAGTCGTCAGGGGCATGCCGGTGGGCGTTGGCGATCACGTTGACCAGCACGCGAAGCAGCAGCACGGGGTCGGCGTGCAGCGGGGGCAGATCGGGGTCGAGGGCCAGCTCGACGTCGGACGGGCCGAGACCCAGCTCGTCGACGGCTGTGAGCACGATGCCCGCAGCGTCCATCCGGGACGATGAGACCGCCAGGACTCCGGCCTGCACGCGGCTCACGTCGAGCAGATCCGTGACGAGCGTCGACAGCGTCGCGAGGCTCTCGTCGGCGGTCGCGAGCAACTCGGCGCGGTCGGACTCGGACAGTCCGTGGGCACCGCGAAGACCACCGATCGCGGCGACCGCGGAGGCGAGCGGACGCCGAAGATCGTGGCTCACGGCCGACAGCAGAGCGCTGCGCACCTGATCGGTCTCGGCCAGAGCCTCAGCCTCCCTGGCGGTGGCCCGCAGATCGGTGTGCTCGATCGCGGCGGCGAGCTGGGCGACGATCGCATCCAGCAGCCGACGCTCGGGACCGGCGAGCGGCTCTCCG
>NZ_QOAY01000073.1:0-5865 GCF_003314775.1 Microbacterium sp. H6
CAGGAACGGGCGTGGGCCCCGAAGCAGGCGAGACGGTCGACGGTCTCGAGGTGCGCGCGCGCGAGCGGATGTCGCCGCTGCGCAAGGCTGTCAGCGCGAAGCTCTCCCGCAGCCGGTCCGAGATCCCCGAGGCCACGGTCTGGGTGGATGTCGACGCCACCGAGCTGTGGGATCTGCGTGCGCGGATGGCTCCGGAGGGAGGCAAGGCGCCGTCGGTGACCGCACTGCTCGCCCGCTTCGTCCTGCTCGCCCTCGAGGAGTACCCCGTGCTGGCCTCGCGCCTCAGCGAGAACGGGGACGAGATCCTCTCCTTCGACGGAGTGAACCTCGGCATCGCCGCCGACACCGAACGAGGGCTCCTGGTCCCGGTCGTCCCCCGCGCCCATGCCCTCTCCGTGACCCAGCTCGACTCGGCGCTGCGCGAACTCACCACCACGGCCCGCTCCGGCGCGATGCCACCGGAGCGGCTGCGGGGATCGACCTTCACGCTCAACAATTACGGAGGCCTGGGCGTGGACGGCTCAGCCGCGATCATCAACCACCCCGACGTGGCCATCCTCGGGATCGGCCGGATCATCGAGCGCCCGTGGGTCGTGGACGGAGCGATCGTCGCCCGCCGCATCGTGCAGATCTCGCTGGTGTTCGACCATCGGGTATGCGACGGAGGCTACGCCGCGGGCTTCCTGCGCCGGGTGACCGAACTCATCGAGCATCCGTTGCGGGCATTCGGGAGGGTGTAGGCGCTGCGCGCTCGGTTGAGCCGCGGCTCCGGGTCAGCCGAACACGAGCGGACGCTTCGTGGCGTCCTCCACCGTGATGCCGATGATCGTGGCGCCCGGCTCCTCGACATCGCGATCGGCATGGAACCGCAGCAATCGACCATCGCGCGACGCCATGTCGTACCAATGCTCCTCGGAGGAGACGACCGAGACCGTCGTGCCCTGCGGGTACGCCGCGACCGCGTCCGCGACCGGAGCCCCCACGCGAAGTCCGTCGATCGCCGGGAGGTCCGCGCCGACCTGAGTCGTCCCGGAGACGGAGCGGGCGTCGCCGACGGTGACGGATGCGACGGCGGCGCCGCCTTCGGTCGCCTGGACGAGCATCGAGCTCGTGCCCGCGTCGTTCACGAGCTTCGAGGGGTCGCCCGGGAAGGGCGGGGGGATCACCTGCGCCGCTCGCGCCGCAGAGATCGCCTCGTCCACGGGGTCTCCGAGACGGACCGGCCCGACACCGCCGGCCGTGATCATCCAGTCACCCCAGGGGGCCGAGGCATTCTCAGCAGGTTCCGGTTGCTCCGTCGGGGGGTTCGCGGTGAGCTTGTCCATCAACGCGGCGCGAGCTTGTTCCGCTCGCTCCTGGAGCTTCTCCGCGACGGCTTCGGCATCCGGCCGGGCCTCTCCGTCGAGCGACTGCGATACCTGCACGAGAACGTTCCCGACCGTGGCGTAGGCGCTGAACGTCGACCATCCCCCCTCGATCTCCGGCAGCGTCAACGTGCCGGCCAGTGCGCGCACGTTGTCCGAGGCCGCGGGAGTGACAGATTCGAACGAGGCAGGGCCGTTGTAGTCGAAGCTCGCGCACTGTGCCGCCGCGTCGACGAGCTGGTCCAGTCGCGCCTGTGCATGCGCTTCATCGGCGAACTGGAGAGCAAGCATGTGCCCGAAGCGATAGTCCGAGTCGGCCGTCGTCGTCCACGACACGTTGCGCGACCCGACGCTCCACAACGATTGCTCGGCGAACAGCGCGCCGCAGACCTCCGGGACGATCGCCGGGCCGCCGCCATCGGAGATCTGCTCGAGAACGGAGGACGGAGGACGGATGTCGGTCGAGCCGGGGAGGAGCGAGCCGATCTCGTCGGCGGTGAACAGGAATCCTTCCAGTTCCTCACCGACGAAGATCGCGGGCCCCGTATAGGGCTCCGGTGGCGACGTCGTCTCCGGAGCAGCGGTCGGCTCGGGATCGGCCCCCGGCGCGCAGCCGGAGAGCACGAGAAGTGCGGCGACCGCTATTCCTCCGACGTGGATGCGAGCGATTCCAGAACGCGCCATGCGAACCCTCCGATGTGTCATACAGCGCCGATCCGGCGCCCCCTGCGTTGATCGTAGGGTTCCCGGACTCGATGGCGCGAGAAGGGCGACCGTGTCGAGATCAGACCGAGACCGATCGCATGCCCTCGAACGCATACGTTCCACGCGACCCCGATGCGGTACGCTCGGCAATTACTGACCGATCATTCGGTTATGAAAGTCGCCGAGCGCCGTACAGCGCTCTCCCCCGGAATCGCAGAACAATGGAGTTCTCATGACGTCAGCAGTCTCCGACCGCACCCCATCCACACGGATGCCCGCCGAAGAACGGCGCGTACTCGCCGGCACCCTCGTGGGCACGTCGATCGAGTGGTACGACTTCTTCATCTACGCGCAAGCAGCGGGACTGGTGCTCGCGCCCCTCTTCCTGGCTCCGATCGCACAGGAGAACCCCGGCTTCGCCCAGGTGCTCTCGTTCGCGACAATCGGCATCTGCTTCCTCTTCCGCCCGCTCGGCGCGATCGTCGCGGGCCACCTCGGCGACAAGCTCGGTCGCAAGAAGATGCTCGTGCTCACACTCGTCATGATGGGCCTGTCCACGTCGTTGATAGGCCTCCTTCCGACGTATGCCGCGATCGGCGTGGCCGCGCCCATCCTGCTGATCCTGCTCCGCATCGTGCAGGGATTCTCCGCGGGTGGCGAATGGGGCGGAGCCGCCCTGATGGCCGTCGAGCACGCGCCGAACAGCCGCAGAGGACTCTTCGGGGCGTTCCCGCAGATCGGCGTCCCCGTCGGCATGATCCTTGCCACTTCCACCCTGTGGGTGCTCACCAGTTCGATGTCGCCGGAGGCCTTCCTCGAGTGGGGCTGGCGCATCCCCTTCCTGCTCTCGATCGTGCTCATCGCGGTCGGCTACGTGATCCGACGCGCGGTCGATGAGAGCCCGGTGTTCGAGGACCTGCGGCGCCGCCGCAAGGAGGCATCCGCTCCCCTGCGCCGGCTCTTCCGTCAGAACACCAAGCAGGTCGTCCTCACCGCGATCATCTTCATCGCGAACAACGCGGCGGGGTACCTGCTCATCGCGTTCTTCGCGACCTACGCCGTCACCACCCTCGGCATGGACCGACCCCCGGTGCTGCTGGCGACCACCCTCGCCTCGTTCGGGTGGCTCATCTTCACCCTGTGGGGCGGACACCTCTCCGACCGGCTCGGCCGCATCCGCACGTTCCAGATCGGCTACGTGGCGCTCGCACTCTGGGCGGTGCCGATGTGGTTCCTCATCGACACCGCGAACATCCTCTGGTACTTCGTGGCACTGTTCGTGATGACGTTCGCGCTCGGACTCTCTTACGGCCCGCAGGCAGCCCTGTACGCGGAGATGTTCCCCGCGAACGTGCGCTATTCGGGCGTCTCCATCGGCTACGCCCTCGGTGCGATCCTCGGCGGAGCGTTCGCGCCGATGATCGCGGAGGCGCTGATGAACCAGTTCCACGCGGCCTGGACGATCGGCGTGTACATCGCGGTGGCATCCGTGATCTCGCTGATCGGCGTCTCGCTCGTCAAGGAGACGAAGGGCGTGGACCTGCTCAGCTGAAGCCGCCCCGATCGCGGCGCCGGCCACACCTGTGACATAATTACCGGACGATCGGTCAGTAATTCGGGCCGATCGTCCGGACAACGGGCAACCCGTCGAGACAACGCAGTCAGGAGTTCCGCATGACCGAGGCCTACCTCGTCGGAGGCGTACGCACCCCGGTCGGTCGCTACGGCGGAGCCCTGGCTTCCGTCCGTCCCGACGACCTCGCAGCGATCGTCGTCCGCGAGGCGGCGCGACGCGCAGGCGTCGACCCCCTCCAGGCGGAGATCGACGAGGTCATCCTCGGCGCCGCGAACCAGGCGGGCGAGGACAACCGCAATGTCGCCAGGATGGCGGTCCTGCTCGCCGGCCTTCCCGACAGCGTCCCCGGCATCACTGTCAATCGACTGTGTGCCTCCGGCATGTCCGCCGTCACGATGGCCGCTCAGGCGATCCGAGCCGGCGACGCCGACCTCATCATCGCCGGCGGCGTCGAATCGATGACCCGCGCACCCTGGGTGCAGGCCAAGCCCGAGAAGGCATGGGCGAAGCCCGGCGCCGCGTTCGACACCTCGATCGGCTGGCGATTCCCGAACCCGCGGCTCCTGGCCCGCGAGAAGGCGACGTACACGATGCCGGAGACCGCGGAGGAGGTCGCGCGCGTCGACGGCATCGGACGCGAAGAGGCGGACGCGTTCGCCCTGCGCTCGCAGCAACGGGCCGCCGCGGCGATCGCAGACGGACGGTTCGAGGCGGAGATCGTCGGAGTCCCCGTCGGCTCGGGTGAGGTGCTCGTGGACGAGGGCCCTCGACCGGAGACGACGCTTGAAGGCCTCGCCCGACTGCGGCCCGTCGTCGCGGGCGGTCAGGTCGTCACCGCCGGAAACTCCAGCGCGCTCAACGACGGTGCCTCCGCGATCATGGTCGCGAGCGCGGAGGCGGTCGAGCGGCACGGGCTGACACCGCGGGCGCGGATCGTCGTCGGCACCAGCGCAGGACTCGCGCCCGAGATCATGGGCCTCGGACCGGTGCCCGCCACGGAGAAGGCGCTGCAGCGCGCCGGGCTCTCCATCGACGACATCGGCTCCGTCGAGCTCAACGAAGCGTTCGCCACCCAGTCCATCGCCTGCCTCCGACGCCTCGGGCTGGACGAATCCCGCGTGAACGCCGACGGCGGAGCGATCGCGCTCGGTCACCCGCTCGGCTCGTCCGGCTCCCGCCTTCTGGTCACGCTCCTCGGACGCATGGAGCGCGAGGGCTCCCGCTACGGACTCGCCGCCATGTGCGTCGGCGTCGGCCAGGGCGCTGCTCTGATCGTGGAGAAGGTGTGATGCCGCGGTCTCCCCTCGGCGATACGCAGGCGCACGACGAACCCCTCCTCGTCGAAAGGCGTCACGACCGCGTGGTCGCCACCCTCAATCGGCCGCACAAGCGCAACGCGATCGACCAGGCCACGATCGACGCGCTGCACGCGCTGTGCACCGAGCTGGAGACCGTGCCGCTCCCGCTGATCCTCACCGGCGCCGGCGGGGTCTTCGCGGCGGGTGCCGACATCGCCGAACTGCGCGAACGGCGTGCCGCCGACGCGCTGCGCGGGATCAACGCTCACGCGTTCGTCCGACTCGCCGAACTGCCGATGCCCGTCATCGCGGCGATCGACGGCTACGCGCTCGGCGGTGGAGCCGAGCTCGCCTACGCGGCGGACATCCGCATCGGGACGCCGACGCTCGCGATCGGCAACCCGGAGACCGGGCTGGGCATCCTCGCAGCGGCCGGCGCGAGCTGGCGTCTCAAGGAGATCGTCGGCGACGCCAGGGCGATCGAGCTGCTGCTCACGGGTCGCACGGTGAAGGCAGAGGAGGCGCTGCGCATCGGGCTGGTCTCGGCGATCCACGAGACGACGGACCTGCTGCCGACCGCCCACGCCATCGTCGACCGCATCGCCCGCAACGACCCCGCAGCGACCATCGCGACCAAGCGGGTGTTCCGGGCACCCCGCGACCACCACCCCGCCGCCGACCTGGAAGCCCAGGCCGAGCTCTTCGAGAGTCCGGAGAAGTTCCGACGGATGACCGACTTCCTCGAACGGAGAGACCGATGACCGAGAGCACGTTCATCGCGCCCGAACAGGTGGGGGTGCTCGGCGGCGGACGTATGGGCGCGGGCATCGCGCACGCCTTCCTGCTCGCCGGCTCCCGGGTCGGCATCGTCGAACGCGACGCCGACGCGGCGGAGGCGGCCACGGCACGCGTGCTCGAGTCC
>NZ_QOAY01000150.1:0-1950 GCF_003314775.1 Microbacterium sp. H6
CGAGCGAATCCGCACCCCCGGACAGGGCGACGATGACGGCCGCACCCTCGGGAAGGTCGGCGAGCGCGGTGCGCACGGCGAGGCGGATCTCGGCGATGGCGGGAGCGAGTGACGGCACGCCTCCACGCTAGGGCACCGCAGGGAACGGCGCGCCCTGTCCCGATCGCCGGCGACGGCCGCGGGCGGGGCTATCCTGACGCCGTGACCGATGAGACGAGCACACGACCGTTCCGCACCGAGAGGTTCAAGGCCTTCGTCGATGCCGTCGTCGCGATCGCCATGACACTGCTCATCCTCCCGCTGATGGAGTCCGTCTCCGAAGCGGCTTCCGGTCAGCTGACCACCGCCGAATTCCTGAACGAGCACGCGGGTCAGCTGCTCAGCTTCGGGTTGAGCTTCCTCCTCATCGCGACGTTCTGGATGGGCCACCATCGCCAGTACCGCGACGTGGAGTGGGTCACCGTCCCCCTCCTGTGGATCAACGTCGCGTGGATGGCGACGATCGTCTGGCTGCCCGTTCCCACGGCGATGATCGGGCAGATGGACACCGACGCCCTCCAGGCGGTGGTCTACATCGGCACGCTGATCATGACGCAGGTGACGACTCTCGCCGGCTGGCTCTATCTCGCGCGTCACCGCGAACTCACCACGGCGTCGACCGAGACGATCCGGCTGGGGGCGATCGGAGACCTCGCGGCGATCATCCTGTTCGCCGCAGCCCTCGCCATCGCCGTCCTCGCTGCGCCGAACGGGTACGCCGGGCTCTTCCTGCTGCTGCTCAGCGACCCGACGAGCAGGCTGTTGAATCGGCTGCTGCGCAGGCGCGGAACCGAAGAGCCTCGGCCGGAGACCGACGCCGGATCCTGAGCATTCACTGCCCACGGGGGTGCGAGCGCCGCAGGTAGGCTAGTCGGCGGTATCCAACCGAACTTTTCCTGAGGAGCACACGCATGGGCGCACACGACGCCGTCATCGAGATCCCGCGCGGCAGCCGCGTGAAGTACGAGGTCGACCACGAGACCGGGCGAGTGCACCTCGACCGCGTGCTCTACACGACCTTCGGCTACCCGGCCGACTACGGCTACTTCGACAACACGCTCGGCGAGGACGGCGACCCGCTCGACGTGCTCGTGCTGCTCGACCACGCCATCTACCCGGGAGTCGTCGTGGAGGTCCGCCCCGTCGCCGTGCTCAAGATGAGCGACGAGGCCGGCGGAGACGACAAGCTCGTCGCCGTGCTCTCCAAGGACCCGCGCTGGGCCCACATCCAGGACATCGACGACATCGCCGAGTACACGAAGAAGGAGATCGCGCACTTCTTCGAGCACTACAAGGACCTCGAGCCCAACAAGTGGGTCAAGGTCGACGAGTGGGGGAACGCCGCCGAGGCGCAGCGCATCCTCGACGAGGCGATCGTCCGTTTCGGCGAGCAGGGCCACTGACCCTCACGCACGCAGAAGACCCCCGGTTCCGCTCAGCGGCCGGGGGTCTTCTTCATGTCAGGAGGGAGCGGCTCAGGCCGACACTCCGCGATCGCCGAGGAACGCGACGGGGTTCACGGGGCGCCCGTTGACGTAGACCTCGAAGTGGAGGTGGCAGCCGAACGAGCGGCCGGTGTTGCCCGCATATGCGATGACCTGGCCGGAGTTCACGCGCTGACCCGAACGGACGAGGATGCCGCCGTCGCGGATGTGGGCGTAGCCCGTGCCGATGCCGCCGCCGTGCTGGATGCGGATGTAGTTGCCGTAACCGGAGTTGGGGCCCGCATAGTCGACGGTCCCGGAGTTCGCGGCGTAGATCGGAGAGCCACAGCCGTTGGCGAAGTCGGTTCCGTAGTGGAAGGACGAGGAGCAGCCCTGGGAGCCGCACTGCACGGAGCGAGGGCCGTAGCCCGAGCTCTTTCCGCCGCCGTGCGGACGGCACCAGCCGCCGGAGCCCTGGCTTCCGCCA
>NZ_QOAY01000251.1:0-3014 GCF_003314775.1 Microbacterium sp. H6
CGGCGTACCGCTCGGCCGCAGCCTTGCGCTTGCCCGCCGGGTGCCAGGCGCGGTCCTCCGCCTTCGGCGTCGGTCCGCGACCCTCGAGCGCCTTGCGCCCGAGTCCGCCGGTGCCCTTGGTCGGGCCCTTCTTGTTTCCCTTGCTCGCGCCGGGGCGCCCTGGCTTAGCCATCGATACTCCAATGAGTTCCGGCCGGAGTGTCCTCCAGCGTGATTCCTGCGGCGGCGATCGCATCTCGGATGCGATCGGCCGCCGCCCAGTCCTTGTCAGCGCGTGCCTGTGCGCGCTGGGTGATCATCGTCTGGACGAGAGCGTCCAGCACAGACTCCGACGCGTGAGTCCTCGCGCCGGATGAGGCGGTGAGACCGAGGACGGAGGTCATCGCCAGCACGGCCCGAAGAGCGTGCAGCGCGGCTTCCGTCTCCCCCGCATCGAGCGCCGAGTTGCCCGCGCGCACCGTCTCGTGCAGAACAGCCAGCGCCTCCGGAACCCCGAGATCATCATCCATCGCGGCCACGAAGGCCTCGGGAAGACTCTGCGACACGAAGAATCCGATGCCCCCTTCGGCAACGCGTGCGGCACGCTGCTGGAACGTCGCGATGCGACCGAGCGCGGCCTCCGCCTCCGCCCACGACGACTCGCTGAGGTCGAGACTCGAACGATAGTGCGCCGAAGCGAGCGCGTAGCGCACCACCAGCGGCTCGTGCGCGGCGAGGACGTCGGTGGCCAACGTGAAGTTGCCGAGCGACTTCGACATCTTCTGCCCGTCGACGGTCACGAGGCCGTTGTGCACCCAATAGCGGGCGAAGCCGTCTCCTGCTGCGGTCGACTGCGCGAGCTCGTTCTCGTGATGGGGGAAACGCAGATCGAGCCCGCCGCCGTGGATGTCGAACTCCGCGCCGAGATAACGCTTCGACATCGCGGAGCATTCGATGTGCCATCCGGGACGGCCGGTCCCCCAGGGCGATGCCCAGGTCGCATCGGACGGCTCCTCGGGCTTGCTCCCCTTCCAGAGCGCGAAGTCCTGCGGATTCCGCTTGCCTCGGGGATCCGCGTCCTCCGCCGCTTCCATCGCGTCCAGCGACTGATGGGTGAGTGAGCCGTAGTCGGACCAGGAGCGCACGTCGAAGTAGACGTCCCCCGATCCGTCCGGCGCAGGGTAGGCGTGGCCGCGCTCGATCAGCAGCGCGATGAGCTCCTGCATCTGCGGAACCGACGCCGTGGCTCGGGGCTCGTAGGTCGGCGGGAGGATCCCCACGCCCGCATAGGCAGCGGTGAACTCGCGCTCCATCCGGTAGGCCAGCGCCCACCACGGCTCGGACTCGGTCGCGTTGGCGAGCACCTTGTCATCGATGTCCGTCACGTTGCGGACGAACGTCACGCGACCGTGGCGGTACTCGAGCCAGCGCCGCAGGAGATCGAAGCTGAGGGCCGCTCTGACGTGCCCGATGTGCGGGCCCGACTGCACGGTGGGTCCGCACACGTACATCGTGATGTTCTCAGGATCGAGAGGCACGAAGTCGCGCAACTGCTGCGCGCGGGTGTCGTAGAGGCGGACTGTCACCGCTCAAGCTTACCGGGAGCGTCGTTCCTGAGCCTGGGCGCGTGCGAATGCGTCATCCATGACGGGCGAACTCAGTCCACGGGGAAGATCTGTCCCGTCTGCACGCCGAGGACGCTCTTCGCGTACGCCATGCCGACCCGGTACGAGGACACCGGGACGAACCCGGGGAACGACGAATGGTAGGAAGGCGCGTCCTCGAGCACTGAGGGGCTGACGGCGTTGATGCGGATCGCACGCGGGAGCTCGGCGGCTGCGCCCAGCACGAACGCCTCGATCGCTCCGTTCGCGAGCGAGGCCGCGGCACCCGTGGCGATCGGCTCGCGGGCCAGGATGCCGGAGGTGAGGGTGAAGGAGCCGCCGTCACGCACGAACCGCGTACCGATGCGGACGATGTCGAGCTGGGACAGCACCTTGCCACGGAGCGCGGATTCGAAGTCGTCACGCCCGAGCTCGGCCAGCGGTGCGAACGGGACGCTGCCGACAGCGGCGATGACCGCATCCACGTGGCCCACATCGTCGAAGAGCCGCTCGATGGATGTCGGGTCCGTCACGTCGACCGACGGATCACCGCTCCGCGAGGCGGCCACGATGTCGTGCCCTTCGAGCGCTCCGACTGCCGCCCGTCCGACATTCCCACTGGCTCCGATGATGAGGATCTTCACTGCGGCTCCTTCTGTGATGGTCTCGTCGACAGGAAACGATCCGCACGGACCGCGCATTCCCCCGCCGAGTCAGAGCGGGAAGACCGTCGCGATCGCGGTGACCGCGATGCCCTCCGCCCGCCCGGTGAATCCCAGCCCGTCGGTCGTGGTGGCTGTCACGGACACCGGAGCGCCGAGGATCCCACTGAGGAGCTCCTGGGCTTCCGACCGTCGCGGGCTGAACTTCGGACGGTTCCCCTGGAACTGGACCGAGACGTTCCCGACCGCGAAGCCGGCTTCCCGGAGCAGCTCGCGCGTGCGGGCCAGGAAGACCTCGGCATGGGCCCCCGCATACTCGGGATGGGCGGTGCCGAAGTGCTCGCCGATGTCGCCGATGCCCGCCGCTCCCAGGAGCGCATCGACGATGGCATGGGCGACCGCGTCTCCATCCGAATGGCCGGACAGAGGCTGCTCCCCTGGCCACTCCAGACCGGCGAGCCAGAGGTCGCCCTCGCCGCCGAAGGCGTGAACGTCCGTGCCGATGCCCACCCGCGGGATGCCGGCGCCTGCGTTGTGCGAGCCCAGAAGGTGTCTCGCGCGCTCGAGGTCGGCCGGCGTGGTGATCTTGAACGCGCGTTCGGAGCCGTCGATGTGCCGCACGGGGCGGCCTGTCGCCGCGAACAGCGCCGCATCGTCGGTGTACTCGACCCCGCTCTCCCGCGCGGCGGCGTAGGCGGCCTCCAGCGCTGCCCGCGGAAAGCCCTGTGGCGTCTGCGCCGCTGCGAGCTCGGAACGGTCGACGGCGGCC
>NZ_QOAY01000060.1:0-15720 GCF_003314775.1 Microbacterium sp. H6
GCGGTCGCCCGGGGGGCGGCCGATCGCGACTGGCTCGGCGAGTGGATGCGCGCGTCCGCCGCTGAGGTCGTGGACCTGAGCGAGCACGCCCCCGACCCGGAGGCGCTGGCATCCGCCGACTTCGCTGCGCGCAGAGAAGCGGTGAAGGCCGAGCTCGACGCGGTCCGCCGCCCGCTCGATCGCGAGCTCCTCGTCGATGCCGTGTGGCGCGCCACCTGGCCGCACGATCGCCTGGTGTTCGGATCCTCGCGCCTGGTGCGCGTCGCCGATCAGGTGCTCGGCGGCAAGAAGGTCCCCGTCCACGCCAACCGCGGTCTCGCCGGCATCGACGGCACGATAGCCACCGCGACAGGTGTCGCGATCTCCAGTCAGGCGGCCGGAGCACCAGGGATCACCCGTGTGCTGCTGGGCGATCTGGCCTTCCTGCACGATGTCGGCGCTCTGCTGCTGCCGCCGGACGAGACGGAGCCTCGGCTGCAGGTCATCGTCGGGAACGACGGCGGCGGCACGATCTTCGATGCCCTCGAGGTCGCATCCTCCGCGCGGCCGGGCGACCTCGACCGGGCCTTCTACACGCCGCACACCGTCCGCCTCGAACACCTCGCCCTCGCCTACGGCTGGGAGTACCAGCGCGTCACCACCCGCACGGCACTCGATCAGGCGCTGACCTCGCCGCGCGGCGGCCGTCAGATCATCGAGGTGCCGCTGGCGCGTTGACTGGCAGGATGTGCGTATGAACGCGCACACCTGGACGCAGAAGCTGCGAGTCGGCGAGGGATTCCGTCTCGCCGATGTCGACCCCGATGTCAAGCCCGGCTACGACCACGGCAAGTCGCACGGGGTCTCCGACCTCGCGGCAGGCCTGGCGGACCTCAACGTGCTGCAGGAACGGCTGTTCGCCGAGAGCCGCGTCGGCGTGGCGAAGGACGCCGTTCTCCTGGTGCTGCAGGCGATGGACTCCGCGGGCAAGGGCGGCATCGTGCGGCACGTTGTCGGCGGTGTCGATCCGCAGGGCGTCGCGCTCGCCGCATTCAAGGCGCCGACGGCCGAGGAGCGCGCGCACGACTTCCTCTGGCGTGTCGAGAAGCGTCTGCCGGAGCCGGGGTTCATCGGGGTGTTCGATCGCTCGCACTACGAGGATGTGCTGATCGGGCGCGTGCGCGAACTCGCCCCGCCCGCGGAGATCGAGCGCCGCTACGACGCCATCAACGAGTTCGAGGCGCGCGTCGCGGCATCGGGTACCCGGATCGTGAAGGTCATGCTGCACATCTCGCCCGAAGAGCAGAAGGCGCGGCTGATGGAGCGCCTCGAACGTCCGGACAAGTACTGGAAGTACAACCCGGGTGATGTGGACGAGCGGATGCTCTGGCCGCAGTACATGGACGCGTATCAGACCGTCTTCGACCGCACGTCGACCGACGCGGCCCCGTGGTTCGTGATCCCGGCGAATGCGAAATGGTACGCGCGACTCGCGGTGCAGGAGCTGCTGCTCGCGGCACTGGAGGACATCGATCCGCAGTGGCCGAGTGCCGACTTCGACGTCGAGGCCGAGAAGAAGCGCCTCGCCGCCAGCTGAGCGTGCGCCGCGGTCAGGCCAGCGCGTCGACCAGCGGACGGAACTTCACGCGCGTCTCGAGCAGTTCGCTCTCGGGATCGGAGCCGGCGACGATACCGGCGCCCGCGTATGCGGTCACGCCGATCTCTCCCGCCCGTTCGGTGAACTGGGCGCAGCGGAGCGCGATCGCCCACTCGCCGTTGCCTGCGGCGTCCACCCAGCCGACGGGGCCCGCGTAGCGCCCGCGATCGAAGGGCTCGAGCTCGCGGATCGCCGCGATCGCCGCGGGTGTCGGGGTGCCGGCCACAGCCGCAGTCGGGTGCAGCGCGCGGACGAGGTCGAGTGCCGTCTCGCCGGACGCGAGCTCGCCTTCGACATCGGTGGCCAGATGGAACAGGTTGGGGAGCTTCAGCAGGAAGGGCTGCTCGCTCGCCGCCAGAGCCCTGGTGTGGGCGCGCAGCGAGGCGAGCACGCTCTGCACGGCGTACTGGTGCTCGTCGAGATCCTTCACGCTCGACGCGAGATGAGCTGACGCGGCGGTATCGGCATCCGCATCGGCTCCGCGGCCGATCGTGCCCGCCAGCACCCGCGCGGTCACCGTGCCCCCGTGCACGGTCACGAGCGTCTCCGGGCTCGCGCCGAGCAAGCCGTCGACGGCGAAGGCCCAGGTGTCGGGGTAGCCGGTCGACAGGGCGCGCACCAGACGCCGCAGGTCCGATCCGGCGGGGATGCTGCCGGTGAGGTCGCGTGCGAGCACGACCTTGCTCACCTCGCCGTCGGCGATGCGGGTGAGGGCGCGGCGCACCGAGTCCTGGTAGCCCTGAGGCGTCTGGGCCCCCGGACCCACCGTGCCGGCCCAGTGCGGTCCATAGGGCTGCGTGACCAGGTCGACCTGATGCTCCGGCGCACCTGCCTGCGCGGCGCCGGCGAAGCGGATCGTGGTGCGCCAGAAGCGGTCGCCGTGTCGTCCGATCACCTGCGTCGGGATCACCAGCACGCTGTCGGCTGTCGAATCCTCATCGAATGCGATGGTCCCGAAGGCGACGAGCCCGGTGCCGGGAAGCTCCATCGGGTCGGACACCTCGGCATGTGCGGCCATGTCCCGCCAGGCGCTCGCGAGCGACGTGACGCGTGACGCTTCCGCATGTGCGGGAGGCCGGATCTCGCTGAGGGTCTGGCCGACGGCGACGATCCCGTCTCCGCGCCGCAACCAGGCCAGAGGACGGGCGGGGTCGGCGTACGCCAGGAGGTCTTCGACCGGGTCGATCTCTCGGGTCTCCACGACCAGGTGGGGGGTGTGCACGCATCCAGCCTATGCCGCTCAGACGACAGGGATCCGCGTGGCCGTAGGGTGAGCGGATGAGCGATGCACGCCCCGCACCCGGCACCGAGATGGTCTTCCAGTGGCGCAAGTGGGACGGCTCGCCGCACTGGCGGCACGAGTGCGTGTATCTCGGTGCCGACCGGTGGGGCGATTGGCTCGGACAGCCCGTGGGGTGGCACAGTGTGCGACCGGGCGCGGAGTTCCACGCCGGGGGTCCGAACGTCACCCTGGTTCCGGCCGAGGGCGACCATGCCGTGACCGTCAACCGCCGTCACCGCAGGGGCATGCGCATCTACATCGACCTGGGGTGGGACATCCACTGGTCCGACGATCCGCTCCTCGTGACCGGGATCGACATGGACCTCGACGTGGTGCGGGTCGCGGGCGAGCGCGGCACCTGGGTCGACGACCGCGACGAGTGGGCCGAGCACAGTGTGCGCTACGGGTATCCCGCGGACGTCATGGCCCATCTCGAATCCCTGGCCCTCGACCTCGAGGCGCGGGTGCGTGCGCAGGTCGCCCCGTTCGACGACGCCACCGTCGACCCCTGGCTCGACCGCCTCGAAGCGCTGGGCCTCCCGCCTAGACTGGACTCGTGACCTCGAACGAGAAGAACCGCGCCGATCTCGGCAAGGACCCCGCCCGCGTCAGCGGCATGTTCGACCAGGTCGCCGCGGGCTACGACCGCACGAACACCGCCATGACGTTCGGCAACGACGTGCTCTGGCGTGCAGCCACCACGCGAGCCGTGGCTCCGAAGCCGGGTGAGCGCATCCTCGACCTCGGTGCCGGAACGGCATCGTCGTCGGCCTCCCTCGCGCGCAGCGGCGCCGAGGTGGTCGCAGCCGACTTCTCCCCGGGGATGCTCGCCGAGGGGGAGCGGCGGCACGGCGCGATGCGCAACCTGTCGTTCGTGCAGGCCGATGCCACCGATCTACCGTTCCCCGACGCCTCGTTCGACGCGGTCACCATGTCTTACGCGCTGCGCAACGTGAACGATCCGAAGAAGGCGCTTCGCGAGCTGTATCGGGTCACGAAGCCCGGGGGCCGGCTCGTGATCAACGAGTTCTCGACGCCGCCGGGGAAGCTCTTCCGCAGCGCATACAGGTTCTACAACGCGCAGGTGCTGCCCCGTGTCGCCCGCGTGGCCGGCACCAACGGCGATGCCTACGACTATCTGAACGAGTCGATCAGGGAGTGGCCCGATCAGAAGCGGCTCTCCGCGTGGATCCGTGAGGCGGGCTGGAGCGAGGTCGCGTACCGCAATCTCTCGTTCGGCATCGTGGCCCTGCACAGAGCGCGCAAGCCGGAGTGAACCGTCCGGGCGAAACCGTGACATCGGACGAAGGTAGGCTGAGAACGTGACTTCGAGCCCCATCGCCCCGGGTTCGCGACTGGCGAGCCGTCTCGGCTTCAGCGATCGCGTCTTCATCGGCCCCGCCGCCCGCCGCGTCGCCCGCGCCATCGAGGACGGGCTGGAACTCGTCGAGACCGGTCTGGCCGACGACGTCCGTGTCGCCGACCCTCTGGCCGATGCCGCGAGTCGCTATCTGTACGAGGCAGGTGGCAAGCGCATCCGCCCCGTGCTCACCCTCCTCGCCGCCCAGCTCGGCGACGGCAACACCACCCAGGTCATCGACGTCGCGAAGGCGCTCGAGATCACGCATCTCGGATCGCTCTATCACGACGATGTGATGGACGGAGCCGATCGCCGTCGCGGGGTACCGGCTGCCCACGCCGTGTGGGGCAACAACATCGCGATCCTCACGGGCGACATCCTGTTCTCCCGTGCCAGCCAGTTGATGTCCCGACTCGGTGAGCGCGCGATCCGTCTTCAGGCCGACACCTTCGAGCGGCTCGTCCTCGGTCAGATGCACGAGACCCTGGGCCCGCAGGAGGGCGACGACCCGATCGAGTTCTACATCCAGGTGCTCGCCGACAAGACGGGTTCGCTGATCGCCGCGGCCACGCAGGGCGGTGTGATCTTCTCGAACGCTCCGTCGGAGTACGAGGAGCCGCTGCGCGTGTACGGCGAGAAGATCGGCGTGGCGTTCCAGCTGCTCGACGATGTGATCGACCTCTCGGCGAAGCCCGAGGAGACCGGCAAGGTGCCGGGCACCGACCTGCGCGCCGGCGTTCCGACCATGCCCTACCTCCTGTTGAAAGCGGAGGACGACGCGGGTGCGGTCGATCTCGCGGCGCGCATCGACGACGGTGTGGCCCTGATCGCCGACGGCGCGGACTCCGCGATCCTCGACGGC
The DNA here is from genome assembly GCF_003314775.1 of Microbacterium sp. H6. Lineage (NCBI taxonomy): Bacteria > Bacillati > Actinomycetota > Actinomycetes > Micrococcales > Microbacteriaceae > Microbacterium > Microbacterium sp. H6. The sequence continues at coordinate 5,141 of NZ_QOAY01000060.1, forward strand.
CCGCTGGATGAGCTGCGCGATCACGCGGTCACGCAGAAGACCCTCGAGCTCGCGCACGCCTGGACACAGGATGCGATCGATGCCCTCACGCGCCTGCCGCGGGGGACCGTGCGCGAGGCACTGACCCGCTTCGCAGAGACCCTCGCCGAACGCTCCAGCTGAATCCGCGCGGGCGGCCCGTCGGGTCGCGCGCCTGTTGCGACGGCATACGAAAGGACCTCCCATGACCAAGCTCAGACTGGCCATCGTCGGTGCAGGCCCCGCCGGCATCTACGCCGCGGACATCCTGCTGAAGGCGGAGCGCAAGTTCGACGTCTCGATCGATCTGTTCGAGCAGCTTCCCGCGCCCTACGGTCTGGTGCGCTACGGTGTGGCCCCCGACCACCCGCGCATCAAGGGGATCATCACGGCCCTGCGCGACGTTCTCGACCGCGGTGACATCCGCCTGTTCGGCAACGTGCGCTTCGGCGAGGACATCACCCTCGAAGACCTGAAGAAGCACTACAACGCGGTGATCTTCGCCACGGGTGCCATCCGCGACACGTCTCTGGACATCCCCGGCATCGACGCTGTCGCCTCCTACGGAGCGGCCGACTACGTCAGCTGGTTCGACGGACACCCTGACGTTCCGCGCGAATGGCCGCTGGATGCGGCATCCGTCGGTGTGCTGGGCAACGGCAACGTGGCGCTCGATGTCGCACGCATGCTGGCCAAGCACGCGGAGGATCTGCTGGTCACCGAGGTGCCGTCGAACGTCTACGAGGGCCTCAAGGCCAGCGAGATCACCGACGTGCACGTGTTCGGCCGCCGTGGGCCGGCGCAGGTGAAGTTCACGCCGCTCGAGCTGCGCGAGCTCGGCGAACTGCGGGACGTCGACATGGTCGTCTACGACGAGGACTTCGACTACGACGATGCGGCGAAGGATGCCGTCGCCAGCAACAAGCAGGTCATGGTCATCGACCGCATCCTGCAGTCGTGGCGCAAGCGCGATTCGGTGAACAACGCCGGCGGCACGGCCTCGCGACGCCTGCACCTGCACTTCTGGGCGAAGCCGGTCGAGGTCCGCAAGGACGAGAACGGTCGCGTCGCGGCGCTCGTCTACGAGCGCACCCAGCCCGACGGCCAGGGCGGGGCGATCGGCACCGGTGAGCTGCGCGAGGTGCCCTTGCAGGCCCTGTACCGCGCCATCGGCTACTTCGGCTCGCCCCTTCCCGGCGTCCCGTTCGACAAGAAGCACGGCGTGATCCCCAACCGTGAGGGCCAGGTGCTCGCGAAGGACTCGAACGAGCGCGTCCCCGGCATCTACGCCACGGGGTGGATCAAGCGCGGGCCGGTGGGTCTGATCGGGCACACCAAGTCCGATGCGATGGAGACCGTGCGCCACATCATCAATGACCAGGGCTCCTGGTGGCACCCGGAGGACCCCTCCGAGGAGGCCATCGTCGAGCTCCTGCAGGAGCGCGGTGTGCGCTGGACCGATCTGGACGGATGGCACCGCCTCGACGAGCACGAGATCGCTCTCGGCGCGCCTGAGGAGCGGGCCCGCGTCAAGGTGGTCCCGCGCGACGAGATGGTCCGCGTCTCCCGCGGCGAGTAACGCCGCCTCGGTCGGGCCTCCCCGTCCCTTCGGCATGCTCCGCTAGCCTGGCGTGAACGGGGGAGGAATGCATGGCCGACTGGATTCCCGATGTGCTCGGTGACGAGTTCCAGCAGCGCACTCTCGACCTCGGTGTCGACGATCAGGGTCCGGTCGTGGCCACCCTGGTGCGCGCGCTGCCGACAGAGCCGGGCCTCTGGGAAAGGGTGCGCGGACACCGTCCGCTCCTCGACGGAGTCGATGTGCTGTACGTGCACGGCTGGTCCGACTACTTCTTCCAGAAGCGTCTCGCCCGCTTCTGGACCACGCGGGGCGCCCGTTTCTTCGCGCTCGATCTGCGCAAGTACGGCCGCAGCCTCCGCGACAGGCAGACGCCGGGATACATCGCCGATCTCGCGATCTACGACGAGGACATCGCTGCGGCACTGGACGCCACGGGGCGTGGGGAAGGAGGCGTCGAATCCGACCGGCGCCTGATCCTGCTCGGACACTCCACCGGCGGTCTGACACTGAGCCTGTGGGCGTCTCGGCATCCGGGAGCGGCCGACGCGGTGATCCTCAACAGTCCCTGGCTGGAGTTCCAGTTCGCCCCGGCGAGAGCGGCGATCGCCCCGATGGTCGAACTGCAGGCGAGGATCCGTCCGATGGAGGTGGCACCGCAGGTCGACCTCGGCTTCTACACGCGAGCACAGCAGGAGGTGGCCGACCCTGACGACCCGATGGAGGTGAACCCGGTCTGGCGCCCGGCGCAGACCATGGCCGTGTACGCGGGGTGGCTGCACGCCATCCTGTCGGGGCACAAGGCCGTGGCATCGGGCCTGTCCATCACGGCGCCGGTGTGCGTGCTGCTCTCCGCGAGATTCGTGCCCCCGACGCGATGGTCGGAGGACCTCACCTCAGCCGATTCCGTGCTGGTCGTCGACGACATCGCCCGTGCGGCACTCCGTCTCGGACCCAGCGTCACCGTGGAGCGCATCGACGGTGCCCTGCACGATGTGTTCCTCTCCCGGCACGAGGCACGGGAGGACGCCTATCGGCGGCTGGACCGGTGGGTCACCGCATGGCGAGCGGTGCAGTGAGCTCTCACAGGTAGTACATCGCCCGGACGAGGCGCTCTGCGGTGTCGCCGTCCGCACTTCGAACGGCATCGCCGAAGTCGGAGTACACCTGACCCATGCGTGCGCGATCCGACGGCGGCACCACCCAATCGCGGAGGTTGCGGAACAGCACCATGCTCGCGTCGTCGATCAGCGTGCGATGCTGCGAGTTGCCGCTGTGATCGCCGAGGTAGGAGAACACCGCCCAGCGCGCGTTCGACGTCTCGGTGCCGTCCTCGAGTGATGCGTGCAAGCCCTCGACCAGGGCGACGACGTGCTCGCGCTGGGCCATCGTGATCCTCGGTACGGCCAGTCTCGCGGCGATGCCCGCCTGGTAGCCGGCGAACTCGAGCGACTGCGCCACGGTCTCCGGGGTCACCGCCGTCACCTCCGTGTACCGGCTCGGATACATCGTCACCATCCCGAGGCGTTCCAGTCGCTGGAGCGCCTCCCGCACCGGTGTCCGTGACACGTGCAGCTCCTCCGCCACGTCGACGTCACGGATGCGCTCACCCGCGGCCAACGTGCCGTCGATGATCTGTCCGCCGATGTGGTGGAAGACTTCTTCGGCCAGGAGCTGCTTGCTCTCGCCGATGTTCGTCGATCCGGTACTCCCCATGGATCCGCCCCCAGTTGCCCTTCTGATCCCGAGCGCCCCATGATTCGCCCGGGAGGGCAACTACATCATGAAGTCGCTTCGGATGCCAATATCCCCCACCGGAGTCCGCGGTCCGCGTGGGGGCGCGCAGCGCGGGCCCCGGTGGGCTCTTCTTACGTGTGGTCGCCCGCTCGCGGTTTCCGTGGCCGGCGGATGCTCAGCATCCGCCGGCCACCGAAGACGCGAGCGCATGGAACTGCCGCGGCCTCGTCCCCACGAGGGCAAGCTCGCAATACCGAAATCGCGCAGCCCTACGACGGCAGTGCGTCACGCGGCGTTCGCGTCGTCGGTCGAGTCGACCGCTTCCCAGTCTTGGGTACGGAAACCCATATATTGGTATGCAATTCAACAATCTGGCACGCAGTCCAGAAATCACGACGGAGGGGCCGGAAGCGATCGCATCCGGCCCCTCCGTCGTCGAGCGCGACGCTTACCGGTAGTTGATGAACTGCAGGTCGAGATCGAGGTCGGCGCCCTTCAACAGTGCGATGACCGACTGCAGGTCGTCGCGGCTCTTGGACTGCACGCGCAGCTCGTCGCCCTGGATCTGGCTCTTCACGCCCTTGGGGCCCTCGTCCCGGATGATCTTGTTGATCTTCTTCGCGTTCTCGGAGGAGATGCCGTCCTTGAGCGTCGAGACGATGCGGAACTCCTTGCCGCTGGCGAACGGGTCGCCGGACTCGAGGCTCTTCAGCGAGATGCCGCGCTTGATGAGCTTGGACTGGAACACGTCGAGCACGGCCTTGGCGCGCTCCTCGGTGTTCGCGATGATGAGGATGCTCTCGCCGCTCCAGGCGATCGACGCACCGGTGCCCTTGAAGTCGTAGCGCTGCTCGATCTCCTTGCGGGCCTGGTTCAGAGCGTTCTCCGCTTCCTGGTGGTCGACCTTCGAGACGATGTCAAATGAGCTGTCAGCCATGGTTTCATCCTACTCAGGGGCTCAGCGCGTAGACGTTGTCGGAGACCCGGGTGGCTCCGTCCGGCGTGGGGTAGTCGTTGGGGACGGTCACGAAGTGCCCGGTGGGACCACTCATCTCCACGGGGGCGCCTTCTCCGCCGCACGCCATGCCCCACTCGCCATCCTCGGGGAAGGCGAGCACGCATACCGCTCCGTGTTCGACGCCGCGCAGCAGCCAGATCGAGCTGCCGGAGTGTTCACCCACCAGGCGGGCCGACGACAGGTCGGCGACGTCTCCGGAGTCCTGCTCCGCCACCGCGTCCGGGACGGCGTCTTCCGGCTCGGCTTCTCGATCCAGGACGCCATAGCTCGGGGCGAACACGGTGCACCCGCTCAGCGCGATCGCCGTGAGCGCCAACGCGAGCGCTGCCGTGATCCTGCGGATGCGAAGTGTGCCACCAGCCATGACCACAGTCTACGGAGCGGGTTTCGTCGGACCCGTGGAAGCGTTTCCATCCGAGTGAAGCGGATTTCGGTGCATCACGGGTTGATATCGACGGCCTCTCTCATTGCGAACACGCCTGATTTCGATGCATACTGTAAGCGCTTGCAGTCCTTGCAGGTGATCAGCACTGAGAGAGGCGCACACCAATGAAGGTGAACAAGAGGGGCATCGTCGCCGCGGGCGCGATCGCCATCGTTTCGACTCTGACGCTTGCCGGCTGCTCCACGGGGACCAGCAACGACGACACCTCCGGCTCCGACGACAGCAGTGCGCTGGTCGTCTGGGTCGACGCCGAGCGGGTCGACGCGCTTCAGGGCGCCGCAGATGCCTACGAGGAGAAGACCGGCGTCAAGGTCGAGCTCACGGGCAAGTCGGTCGATGACATGAAGGACGACTTCATCCAGCAGGTCCCGACCGGCAAGGGCCCCGACATCGTCATGGGCGCGCACGACTGGCTGGGCGAGCTCTCCACGAACGGCGTGGTCGCTCCGATCGAGCTGGGCGACAGCTCCGAGGACTACCTCCCCGTCGCGCTGCAGGCGGCGACGTACGACGGCACCGTCTACATGCTCCCGTACGCCGTGGAGAACATCGCCGTGCTCCGCAACGCCGACCTGGTTCCGGCTCCCGCGACCAGCTTCGACGACATGATCTCCAAGGGGAAGTTCGTCGTCGAGCAGGGGACCGAGGGCAACCCGTACCACCTGTACCCGTTCCAGACCGCGTTCGGCGCCCCGGTGTTCGGCACCGACGACACCGGCAGCTACGACTCCACCGACCTCCAGCTCGGCAGCGAGGGCGGCTTCGCCTTCGCCGACTGGCTGGGCGCGCAGGGCGCTGCCGGCGTGCTCAACACCGATGTCGACGGTGAGATCGCCAAGCAGCAGTTCCTCGACGGCACCGCCGCCTTCTGGCTGACCGGTCCGTGGAACGTGGGTGCGGCCACCGACGCCGGCATCAACGTCGCGATCGACCCGATCCCGAGCCCGACCGGTGAGACCGCATCGCCGTTCGCCGGAGTGAAGGGCTTCTTCGTGAGCTCCGAGTCGAAGAACAAGGTCGCCGCGAACGACTTCCTCGTGAACTACATCGGCACCGAAGACGTGCAGCTCGAGCTGTTCAAGGCCGGCAACGTGCTTCCCGCGCTCACCGCTGCGGCCGACACCGCGGCCGCCGACCCGATCATCGCCGGCTTCCAGGCCGTCGGTGCCGACGCCGTGCCGATGCCCGCCATCCCGGCCATGGGTGCGGTCTGGCAGTACTGGGGCGTGGCCGAGGCCGCGATCATCAACGGCGAGGACCCGGCGACGACGTGGCAGAAGCTCGTCGACGACGTGACCGCCGCGATCAAGTAACAGCCAGGACACTGACTCTGCCGGGGTGGGCGCCTTCGCCCGCCCCGGCAGGATCATGACGAGGACGACATGACTGACACCGAAGAGCGCACAGCTCCTCCGACCAAGCGCCAGCGCCAGGCCGCCAAGATCGCCGAGGCTGCAGCAGGGCCGATCGGCTGGATGCTGCTGAAGATCCTCCTGCTGGCGGTCGTCGATGCGATCGCGCTGTATGCCGCGTTCGTCCTCTTCGCGCACCAGGAGTGGTTGATCCTTGGCATCGTGGTCGTCGTCGCGGTCCTGGTCAACTACATCTACTTCTCCCGCAAGCGCATCGCGGCGAAGTACCTGACGCCCGGCATCATCTTCCTGATCGTGTTCCAGGTCTTCACGCTGCTCTACACCGGGTACATCGGCTTCACGAACTACGGCACCGGCCACAACGGAACCAAGGACCAGGCGATCTCCTCGCTCCTCGCTTCGGCGCAGGAGCGGGTCGAGGACTCGCCGACGTACCCCGTCACCGTGGTCGAGCAGTTCGGCACCTACGGCCTGCTGGCGACAGACCCGGACACCGGCGATGCACTCCTCGGCACGGCGGAGCAGCCGCTCGCAGAGGTCGACGCGCAGTTCGAAGGTGACAAGGCCGTCGCGGTCGACGGGTGGACCACGCTTCCCCTCGCCACCGTCTTCACGCTGTCGGAGGAGCTGGAGCAGCTCTCCGTCCCGTTCAGCGACGACCCCAACGAGGGCAGCCTGCGCGCTCCCGACGGGCAGAAGGGCTACCTCTACGTCTCGACTCTCGAATACGACGAGGTCGCAGACACCATCACCGATACCACCACGGGCACGGTCTATTCGGACACCGGTGACGGTGCGTTCACAGCCGAAGGCGGAGAGCAGCTCCTCCCCGGATGGCAGACGACGGTCGGTTTCGACAACTTCGTGCGCGCTGTCACCGACTCCTCCATCCGCGGTCCGCTCATCTCGGTGACGCTCTGGACCTTCGCGTTCGCCCTGATCTCGGTCGCGACCACGTTCTTCCTCGGTCTGCTGCTCGCGCTGGTGTTCAACAACACCCGTATGCGCTTCCGCAACGGCTACCGCATCATCCTGATCCTCCCGTACGCGTTCCCCGCGTTCCTGTCCGCGCTGGTCTGGGCGGGCATGATGAACGAGAGCTTCGGCTTCATCAACCAGGTGATCTTCGGCGGGGCCGCGATCCCGTGGCTGACCGATCCCACGCTCGCCAAGGTGTCGGTGCTGCTGGTGAACCTGTGGCTCGGGTTCCCGTACATGTTCCTGGTCTGCATGGGGGCGCTGCAGGGCATCCCGGAGGACGTCAACGAAGCCGCCGTGATGGACGGCGCGAACCCGTGGCAGGTCTTCCGCCGCATCAAGCTGCCGCTGCTGCTCGTGACCGTGGCGCCACTGCTGATCTCGTCGTTCGCGTTCAACTTCAACAACTTCAACCTGATCTACATGCTCACCAAGGGCGGGCCGCGCTTCAGCGATGTGTCCATCCCCGTGGGCCACACCGACATCCTGATCTCGATGGTCTACAAGGTGGCCTTCACGGGTCAGACCCGCGACTACGGTCTGGCGTCGGCCTTCACGATCCTGATCTTCATCGTGGTCGCGACGATCTCCATCATCAGCTTCCGCAAGACCAAGGCCCTCGAGGAGCTGAACTGACATGAGCACCGACAGCCCCATCACCGAGCGTCCCGCCACAACCCGGCCCGCCGAGAAGGCGCAGACCCTCGCTCCGCGCCGCCGCAGCTTCGGCGCCTGGTTCGCCGACACCGGATGGCGTCACCTCGTGGCGATCGTCGTGAGCGCGTTCGCGCTGTTCCCGCTGCTGTACGTCGTCTCGGCCTCGCTGAACCCGAAGGGGACGCTGACGGGCTCGAACCAGCTGTTCTCCGCGATCGGGATCGACAGCTACGTGCGCATCCTCAGCGACCCGCAGAACCCGTACGGCACGTGGTTCCTCAACACGCTCCTGATCGCCGTCGTCACCGGCGCGGTCACGGTCTTCATCGGAGCGTGCGCCGCCTACGCCTTCTCGCGCATGAGGTTCGCCGGGCGCCGCGTGGGCCTCGTGACGATCGTGGTCGTGCAGATGTTCCCGCAGCTGCTCGCCGTGGTCGCGATCTTCCTCCTCATGTCGACCCTGGGGGACTGGTTCCCGGCCATCGGTCTGAACACCCACACGGGTCTGATCCTGGTGTACCTCGGTGGAGCGCTCGGTGTGAACACCTACCTGATGTACGGCTTCTTCAACACGATCCCCAAGGAGATCGACGAGGCTGCCCGCATCGACGGTGCCGGTCACGCACGCATCTTCTTCACGATCATCCTTCGTCTGGTCGCGCCGATCCTCGCGGTGGTCGGACTGCTCTCGTTCATCGGCACCGTCAACGAGTACGTCATCGCGAGCGTCATGCTCGTCGACGTCGATCAGCAGACGCTCGTGGTCGGTCTGACGAAGCTCGTCGCGAACCCGCGGTATGCGGACTGGTCGGCGTTCTCGGCGGGGGCCGTGATGGCCGCGATCCCGGTGATGATCCTGTTCCTGTTCCTGCAGAAGTACATCGTGGGCGGTCTGACGGCCGGAGCGACGAAGGGCTGAGCCGCTGGTCTGCCCGCCGGCGTCGTGATCCGGTGGGCACGGGTGCCCGCACGGTCGGACTCCTCACGCTCTCTTGTCTCGCATGCTACCTTGTCTTGCATGACAGCTGATGTCGGCGCTCAGATGCGCAAGGGAGTGGTCGAGTACTGCGTGCTCGGCCTGCTCGCGCGCGAGCCGATGTACGGCTGGCAGCTGGCGGATGCGCTCACCGGCGCGGGCCTGATCGCCAGCATCGGCACGCTGTACCCGCTGCTCGGGAGGCTGAAGGACAACGGGTGGGTCACCACGTTCGATCAGCCCTCCGACAGTGGTCCGGTGCGCAAGTACTACCGGCTCACCGGCAGCGGGATCGATCAGTTGGACCGTTTCCGCGCCCAGTGGACACCATTCGCCCGTGTCGTCACGGGCATCGTCGGAGAGGGACGACCATGACAGAGCTCACCGCAGACGGCCTCCGCACCGAGTACCTCGCGCGGCTCGACGAGGCCATGCGCAACCTGCCGCACGGTGTCGCGAGCGACATCCGTGCCGGCATCCTCGAGGAGCTGCAGGGGCTCGATGCCGAAGCGACGGCGGCACGCATCGCGGATCTCGGCGATCCTGTCGCGATCGCCGATGGGGCTCAGGCGGAAGTCCCGTCCGGGCCGACGATCATCGGCGCGCCCGCGGTCGCCGCGCCCCCGGTGCCGCGTCCGCCGGCGACCTCGACGAGAGGGTTCGCGATCGCTGCGGCGCTGACGTTGAGCTTCGGAGGGATCGTCGTGCCCGTACTCGGCTGGTTCGTCGGCGCCGCGCTCGTGAGCGCGAGCTCGCTCTGGAGGACGTGGGAGAAGGTGGTCGCGATCGTCGTACCCTTCGTCGTCACCGGCATCTCGTTCCTCACGGTCTCCACGCTGACGGCCTTCTCCTCGTCGGAGTCGGGTGGGAGCTCCTCGGGGACCGGGACGCCCCCGGAGGTCCCCGCCGTCAACCCGCTCGTGCCCGGCGTGGGGGAGTGGCACGTCCTCATCCTCCTCGGATTCCTCCTCGTGCCGCTCTCCGGGCTGTGGCTGCTGTGGCGACTCCGGGGGCGCGCCGCAGGATGAAGCGGGTGCCGCGCACCGGATATCGGCGTTGCTCCTCGGGGGATCGGTGCTTCGGGCCTAGCGTGGAGTCATGGCACGGGTGGGGGGTCGCAACCTCGGGATGAGCTGGTTCGCCGGCATCGTGTGCGTCGGCGTCATCGGCGCCCTCGTGTGGCTGTCGCTTCCGATGGTCCCCGTGCTCGCCCAGTTCGCCGGGGATGCGCTTCGCACCGCTCTTCCCTGACCTGGGACGACGTATCCGCATGAATGCCGACACGTCGGCACGCCTCCGCGAGCGTCCGTTCGCGCGGAGGTACCCTCGCAATGCACGATTCCGATGAGAGGCGCACCCCATGAGTGACCCCGACGTTCCCCAGCCCGAGAAGCCGGCTGACGTTGACGACGTCGTCGGCAGCGCGAACGCGGGTCTGGATGCCGCCGCGGCCGCAGGTGCGGATGTTCCCGGCTCCGGCGAGACCGTGGCAGACGGTGGCGACGTCACGCCGGCCGCCGCACCCGTGGATCCCGACCTCGCCGCTTTCGAAGCGGCCGAGCGCGAACACCCCGGAACCTTCGCTTCGCCGCCCCCCGCGGTGACCCCCGCTTCCTCCGCTGCATCGTACGACCGCGCCGAAGAGATCAGGGCTCAGGCCGACGCCGAGACCACCTCCTTCTACCCGGAGCCCGTCGTGGGCGAGCCCGTGCCCTTCGGTCACGAGCAGTCCGGCATGGCGGGAGCCGCCTACGCCCAGTACGGCGATGAGGCCGAGACGCGTGTCGTCCCCTCGGAGC
>NZ_QOAY01000060.1:15746-29084 GCF_003314775.1 Microbacterium sp. H6
GCTGGTGGTCGCGGCCGCAGCGCAGCCGCAGCCGATCTTCGTCCAGGCTCCCGAGCCTCCCCGTGACCGGGGCAACCGCGGCACGGCAGGGGCCATCGGGCTTCTCGCCACCCTCGTCTTCGCGGTCCTGTACCTCGGTGCATGGCTCGGTCTCGGCGCGATCGCCGGTGACGTGACCGGAGAGAACATCGGTCAGAGTGCTGTCGCCCCGCTGTCCACCTGGGGGTTCTGGACGCCCGTCGTCGTGTTCTTCCTCGGGTTCTGGCTGCTCGGCGCGATCATCAACCGCGGTCGCTGGGGACTCTGGGTCGTCTTCGGTCTCATCGTCGGCGTCATCGCGTACGGCGGCCACATCCTCGGGCAGCTCTTCGAAGCCCCGTTCTGGAAGCTCAGCTCGAGCCAGGGGCTCGACCTCGTCGGCGAGCAACTGCTCGCTCCGCTCGCGATCGCGGCATTCGTGTTCGCCCGCGAGCTCACGATCTGGTTCGGCGCGTGGGTCGCACGCAGTGGCGCCCGCAAGACCGAGCTGAACGCCGAGGCGCAGCGCGAGTACGAGCGCACGCTCGAAGCCGGCCCGACGCTGGCGAGGTAATCACGAACTCCACCACGCCGAACCCCCGCGGACCCGAGTCCGCGGGGGTTTCGGCCATCCTGGCGGTGGTCCTCGCCACCATCGGCTTCTTCGCGCTCGCCGTCTTCGGGCTCGGAGCGGTGAGCGTCGCCACGGACACCGACATCATCGCGGTCCCGAACCTGGGCCAGGTGCCGGGAGTGGCCGGGATGATCGCCGCCGTCGTCTCCTTCGCCCTCGTCCTGTGGTCGACGCTGCGTCGGTCGCAGCCCTCCTATGTGGCGACGGTCGCGATCGCCCTGACGGCGGGACTCGCCCACCTCGTCGTGGTCTGGTTCGCCGTACTCATCGGCGACGGAGATCTCGTGCTCGCGACTGCGGTCGCCGGAGACCTGGTGCGAGGCGGTGCGAGCGCTGTCATCGTGCTGGCTGCGCTGATCGCCGGGTGGGGCGGTATCGCCCTGCGGCGCACCCGTGCGGAGCATCCACGCTGGCCCTGGGAGCGCGAAGAGGAGGAGTGACCTTCGGGCGCTCGTCCGTCTTCGCCCCGCCGGGCTGGGGAAATCGCGACGGCGAGGGGCGACGCGCCGTACGCTGGTGGAGTGGAGCGCTCGTTGGAGACGCAGGTCGACCAGGCCGTCGAAGCCTGGTTGCGCTGGGTGCCGCGCTGGGAGCCGGCGACCCACCGCGGTCGCGTCGCGCCGTGTCGTCGGTGTCTCGGCTCTCCGATCCTCTCGGCGGCCGGCATCGGGGCGAACGTGCCGCACGGGGTGCAGCACGGGCTGTCGACCAGGATCAAGACCATCGTCGATCATGCCGTCGCGGAGTACACGGCGAGGAACCTGCCGATGCTGCAGCGCGAACTCGACCAGCAGGCCGCGCGCAACCGTGCCCGCAGCTATCGCCCGGCGGAGGATCTCGACCCCGAGTTCGACGGCCTCCCGCTCGATCCCGATCCGGTTCCTGGCGCCCCGTTCCTGTTCACCATCGCCGGGCTCGCGGACGACTCTGCCGCGGAGCTCCCCGCGCTGCCTCCGCTCACGGAGGAGGCCAAGATCGCGCTCCGGCAGGAGGTGGCACTCGCCGACGAGTACGCCAACCTGGTGGGCCGCGAGATCTGCGGCATCCTGCTGCGGCACCGGATCTCGATCCAGGCCGCGGTCTCGCAGCACGTCGAGCCGCAGATCGAGGCTCTGCTGGCCGAGCTGACCGAATCGCTCGACTCGCCGTTCGACCCCGACCTGCCCTGAGGTGCGAGCGCAGGCACGCCCATTTGACCGCTACGTTACGCGGCATTACACTTGATCAGGTGTGTGCACGCCTCCGCGTGCGCACTGGGCGCCGGCACCTGTCGGTCTGCCCCCACGGCATACCCATCACACCAAAAGCTCGTCGGTTCCGGCGTGCCGGTGGGTCATGATGTGAAACCCATCACGCTGTCACCGTGCAGCACTATGAGGAGAGAACGTGCCAACCATTCAGCAGTTGGTTCGCAAGGGTCGCTCGCCCAAGGTCACCAAGACCAAGGCGCCGGCGCTCAAGTCGAACCCGCAGCAGGCCGGGGTCTGCACCCGCGTCTACACCACCACGCCGAAGAAGCCGAACTCCGCGATGCGCAAGGTCGCTCGTGTGAAGCTCCGCAACGGCACCGAGGTCACCGCGTACATCCCCGGTGAGGGCCACAACCTGCAGGAGCACTCGCTCGTGCTCGTGCGTGGCGGTCGTGTCAAGGACCTCCCCGGTGTGCGTTACAAGATCGTCCGCGGCGCCCTGGACACCCAGGCAGTCAAGAACCGTAAGCAGGCTCGTTCCCGCTACGGCGCGAAGAAGGGTTGAGTTAGATGCCTCGTAAGGGACCAGCCCCCAAGCGCCCCGTCGTCAACGACCCGGTATACGGCGCACCGATCGTCACCTCGCTGGTGAACAAGATCCTCGTCGACGGCAAGAAGTCGCTGGCCGAGTCGATCGTCTACGGCGCCCTCCGCGGTGTCGAGGCGAAGAACGGTCAGGACGCCGTCGCCACCCTGAAGAAGGCGCTCGACAACGTGCGCCCGACCCTCGAGGTCCGCAGCCGCCGCGTCGGTGGCTCGACCTACCAGGTGCCGGTCGAGGTCAAGCCTCACCGCGCCAACACGCTCGCACTGCGCTGGCTCGTGAGCTACGCGAAGGGCCGTCGTGAGAAGACGATGACCGAGCGTCTGCAGAACGAGATCCTCGACGCGTCGAACGGCCTGGGTGCCGCGGTCAAGCGCCGCGAGGACACGCACAAGATGGCCGAGTCGAACCGCGCGTTCGCTCACTACCGCTGGTAAACAGCTCCGCCGGCCCCTCGGCCACCCGCCGAGGGGCCGGCACCCCCTCTTCGCAGTACACCTGCTCCAAAAGATAAGGACACTCCTGTGGCACAAGACGTGCTCACGGACCTGAGCAAGGTCCGCAACATCGGCATCATGGCGCACATCGATGCCGGCAAGACCACGACGACCGAGCGCATCCTGTTCTACACGGGCGTCAACCACAAGCTCGGCGAGACGCACGACGGCGCCTCGACCACCGACTGGATGGAGCAGGAGAAGGAGCGCGGCATCACGATCACGTCTGCCGCCGTGACCTGCTACTGGAACAAGAACCAGATCAACATCATCGACACCCCCGGCCACGTGGACTTCACGGTCGAGGTGGAGCGTTCGCTCCGCGTGCTCGACGGTGCGGTCGCCGTGTTCGACGGCAAGGAGGGCGTCGAGCCCCAGTCCGAGACCGTCTGGCGTCAGGCCGACAAGTACAACGTCCCGCGCATCTGCTTCGTCAACAAGATGGACAAGCTCGGCGCCGACTTCTACTTCACGGTCGACACCATCATCAACCGCCTCGGCGCCAAGCCGCTCGTGATCCAGCTGCCGATCGGCGCGGAGAGCGACTTCATCGGCGTGGTCGACCTGATCGAGATGCGTGCACTGGTCTGGGCCGGAGACTCCAAGGGTGACGTCACCATGGGCGCCTCCTACGAGATCCAGGAGATCCCGGAAGACCTCAAGGAGAAGGCGGCGGAGTACCGTCAGCAGCTCCTCGAGACCGTCGCCGAGACCGACGACGCGCTGCTGGAGAAGTTCTTCGGTGGCGAGGAGCTCACGGTCGCCGAGATCAAGGGCGCCATCCGCAAGCTGACCGTCGCGAGCGAGATCTACCCGGTGCTCTGCGGCTCCGCGTTCAAGAACCGCGGCGTCCAGCCGATGCTCGACGCGGTCGTCGACTACCTCCCGAACCCGCTCGACGTGGGCTCGATCGAGGCGCACGACCCGAAGGACTACGACACGATCATCGAGCGTCACCCCGACGCCAATGACCCGTTCGCAGCTCTCGCGTTCAAGGTCGCCGTGCACCCGTTCTTCGGTCGCCTCACCTACGTGCGCGTCTACTCGGGCCACCTCGACTCCGGTTCGGCCGTCGTCAACTCGACCAAGAACAAGAAGGAGCGCATCGGGAAGATCTTCCAGATGCACGCCAACAAGGAGATCCCGGTCCCCTCGGTCACCGCCGGCAACATCTACGCGGTCATCGGCCTCAAGGACACCACCACGGGTGACACCCTCACCGACCCGACGGCGCCCGTCGTCCTCGAGTCGATGACGTTCCCGGAGCCCGTCATCGAGGTCGCGATCGAGCCGAAGACCAAGGCCGACCAGGAGAAGCTGGGTGTCGCCATCCAGAAGCTCGCTGAAGAGGACCCGACCTTCCGCACGGAGCTCAACCCCGAGACCGGTCAGACGACCATCAAGGGCATGGGCGAGCTGCACCTCGACATCCTCGTCGACCGCATGAAGCGCGAGTTCAACGTCGAGGCCAACGTCGGCAAGCCGCAGGTGGCGTACCGCGAGACGATCCGCAAGACCGTCGAGAAGCACGACTACACGCACAAGAAGCAGACCGGTGGTTCTGGACAGTTCGCCAAGATCCAGTTCACCATCGAGCCGCTCGACCTCGACTCCGAGAAGACCTACGAGTTCGTGAACGCCGTCACCGGTGGTCGCATCCCTCGTGAGTACATCGGCTCGATCGACGCCGGTTTCCAGGACGCGATGAACGTCGGTGTGCTCGCGGGCTACCCGATGGTCGGCGTCAAGGCGACCATCGTCGACGGTGCGGCCCACGACGTCGACTCCTCGGAGATGGCGTTCAAGATCGCGGGCTCCATGGGCTTCAAGGAGGCCGCGCGTCGTGCCAACCCCGTGTTGCTCGAGCCGCTGATGGCCGTCGAGGTCCGTACTCCTGAGGAGTACATGGGCGACGTCATCGGCGACCTGAACTCGCGTCGTGGCCAGATCCAGTCGATGGAAGACGCTGCCGGCGTCAAGGTCGTCCGCGCTCAGGTCCCGCTGTCCGAGATGTTCGGCTACATCGGCGACCTGCGCTCGAAGACCTCGGGCCGTGCCGTCTACTCGATGGAGTTCCACAGCTACGCTGAGGTGCCCCGCGCTGTGGCCGACGAGATCGTCCAGAAGACCAAGGGCGAGTAATCGCTCTTCTGGGAGCCCTGGGTCGCTGAGCCTGTCGAAGCACCCGGGGTTCCCAGGTCACCTACAACTTCACATTCCCTCTCTACTAAACTGAGAACCTAACCCGTAGAGAACCGGTCGCAAACCAGTGCCCGGTCACCTCTACAACGACGTCCTGAGGAGGACCCAGTGGCTAAGGCCAAGTTCGAGCGGACCAAGCCGCACGTCAACATCGGAACGATCGGTCACGTCGACCACGGCAAGACCACGCTCTCCGCAGCGATCTCGAAGGTGCTTGCTGACAAGTTCCCGTCCGACACCAACGTGCAGCGTGACTTCGCTTCCATCGACTCGGCGCCGGAAGAGCGCCAGCGTGGAATCACCATCAACATCTCGCACATCGAGTACGAGACCCCCAAGCGCCACTACGCGCACGTTGACGCTCCCGGCCACGCCGACTACGTCAAGAACATGATCACCGGTGCGGCTCAGATGGACGGCGCGATCCTCGTGGTCGCCGCCACCGACGGCCCGATGGCTCAGACGCGTGAGCACGTGCTGCTCGCCAAGCAGGTCGGCGTTCCGTACCTGCTGGTCGCGCTGAACAAGTCCGACATGGTCGACGACGAGGAGATCCTGGAGCTCGTCGAGCTCGAGGTCCGCGAGCTGCTCGCAGGCCAGGGCTTCGACGAGGACGCTCCTGTCGTCCGCGTCTCGGCTCTCAAGGCCCTCGAGGGCGACGAGAAGTGGACCCAGGCGATCCTGGACCTGATGCAGGCTGTCGACGACAGCGTTCCGGACCCGGAGCGTGACCGTGACAAGCCGTTCCTGATGCCCGTCGAGGACGTCTTCACGATCACCGGTCGTGGCACCGTCGTCACGGGTCGCGCCGAGCGTGGCACGCTGGCCATCAACTCCGAGGTCGAGATCGTCGGACTCCGTCCGACCGTCAAGACCACGGTCACGGGTATCGAGATGTTCCACAAGCAGCTCGACGAGGCCTGGGCCGGCGAGAACTGTGGTCTGCTGCTCCGCGGCACCAAGCGTGAGGACGTCGAGCGCGGCCAGGTCATCGTGAAGCCGGGTTCGGTCACGCCGCACACCGACTTCGAGGGCACCGCTTACATCCTGTCCAAGGACGAGGGTGGGCGTCACAACCCGTTCTACACGAACTACCGCCCGCAGTTCTACTTCCGCACCACCGACGTCACCGGCGTCATCTCGCTGCCCGAGGGCACCGAGATGGTCATGCCCGGCGACACCACCGACATGACGGTCGAGCTGATCCAGCCGATCGCCATGGAGGAGGGCCTCGGCTTCGCCATCCGTGAGGGTGGACGCACCGTCGGCGCCGGTACGGTCACGAAGATCATCAAGTAAGCACCTGCTTCCTCGCAAAGGGGTCGGACCTTCGGGTCCGGCCCCTTTGTCGTGCAGCGGGCGCTCACGACGGCGTCGGGCTCGGGCGATGTCGGCATGGGGTGCGACATTTCATCCAATAGAATGACTAGACCGCGCAGGAGCGGCAGCGTCGTACATCGGGATTGTTGGCGTGTTTTGACCGTCCGACTCCGATGTATTGGGATGCTGGATTACAGAGTCGTTCCGTGCCCATGTGGTTCGAAGAGGAGAAGCATGTCGCCGGAGGAGTGGTTCGGCGCGTTCAGACGCGCATGGGTGGGCATGACGGCCGTCTTCCTGCTGAGCGTGCTCGCTTCGACGGCGGTGCTCGTCTTCACGCCTCCGACCTATGAGGCGGAAGCGGAGATCGTGTTCAGCGCGGGCGACACCCGGGAGACCTTCGTCCCTCGCACAGTGGCTTCGAATGCTGCCGTCCGCGCCCGTTCGGAGAGCGTCCTCGCCCCGATCGCCGAGGACTTCGGCGTATCGCGGAGCGAACTCGCCGACCGCGTCTCCGCAACGTGGCGTCCGGAGACTTCGATCACCGCGGTGACCGTCTCGCACACGGACCCTCGGACGGCGGCGGCCATGGCGACCGCGATCGCCGAGTCCGCGGCGGAGCAGGCCGGATCCGGCGTCAGCGCGGAGACGTTCGAAGCGGTGACGCCGGTGGCGCCCGTCCAGCCGCTCGCGGTGACCGTGCTCCCGGTGGGGGCACTCATCGGCTTGGCGCTGGCCGTCGCATACGCCGGTCTCCGCTTCGTGATGGGGGGCCGCACGACGGTCGGAGCGACGGCTGACCGACACGGAGGGAACGAATGAGCATCGGAGAAGGTACGGGTATCCGTACGGTCAATCGGCTGATCCCGGACGCGGTGGCGTGGGCCATCGCCGCGTTGCTGGTGGTGCTGCTGCGCTATGACTTCCTCGTCCCGCTGACGGTGTGGCCGTTCGCGTTGATCGTGATCGCGGGCCTCATCGCCGCGCAGTTCGCTGCCGGGTTCGTCCTTCACCTGTATCGCGGGCGCTACCTGTACGGCTCCATCGAGGAAGTCCGCGCACTGGGGCTCGCCGCGCTCCTCGTGGGTGTCCTCATGGGGGTCGTGCTGCTCGTCTGGATGCGTCAGCCGGCGGAGGCCCTTCGAACCGCCCTCTCCGTGACGGCGATCGCGTTGGTCCTGATGCTGGTCTTCCGCTACGTGCCGCTCGTCTTCAGCCGGAAGAGCGATGACGTTCCGGGAGGATCGCGCAAGGTGCTGGTGTTCGGCGCCGGGTGGGTGGGCCAGCAGCTGATCAGCCGAATGCTCAACGAGACGAAGGAGCCGGTCTTCAGTCCCGTCGGTCTGATCGACGATGACCTCAAGAAGCGGAACCTGCGGGTCAAGGGGGTTCCCGTCCTCGGGACGCTCGCTCAGCTGAGGGCTGCCGTCGAGCTGAGCGGCGCGACGGAGCTCATCATCGCGGTAGGACGCGCCGACGCCGCACTGCTGCGTCGCGTCACCGACGCGGGCAACGCTGCCGGTCTCAACGTGCTCGTGCTCCCCGAACTCGACAAGGTCCTGCAGGGCGCGAGCCGCATCCGGGACCTGAGGGATGTCAGCATCGAAGACCTCATCGGCCGTCAACCCGTCGACACCGATGTCAAGTCGATCGCGGGATACGTGACGGGGAAGCGTGTGCTCGTCACCGGGGCCGGCGGGTCGATCGGCGGCGAGCTCTGCCGCCAGCTCTCGCAGTTCGGTCCGGACGTGCTCGTCATGCTCGACCGCGACGAGAGCGGCCTGCAGGGAAGCCAGCTCAGCATCTCCGGTCACGGCCTTCTCGACACCGAGGATGTCGTCCTCGCCGACATCCGCGATGTCGAATCGCTCCGCGAGATCTTCCGTCGTCATCGCCCCGAAGTCGTCTTCCACGCTGCGGCGCTGAAACATCTGCCCATGCTCGAGCAGTATCCCGAAGAGGCCTGGAAGACGAACGTGCTCGGCACCCGGAACGTGCTCGAAGCCGCCCTCGATGTCGATGTCGAGACGTTCGTGAACATCTCCACCGACAAGGCGGCGAACCCCTCGAGCGTTCTCGGACACTCCAAGCGCGTGGCGGAGAAGCTCACGGTGTGGGCCGCGAAGAGCTCGCATCGGCGGTACCTCTCCGTGCGCTTCGGCAACGTGATCGGCAGCAGGGGCTCCATGCTCCCCATGTTCCGGACCCTGATCGAGGCAGGCGGGCCCGTGACCGTGACCCACCCGGAGGTCACTCGATACTTCATGACGATCTCCGAAGCGTGCCAACTGGTGATCCAGGCCGGAAGCATCGGCCGGCCGGGCGAAGTGCTCATCCTCGACATGGGTGAGCCGGTGAAGATCCTCGACATCGCGCAACGCATGATCGCGATGTCCGGCGAGTACATCGAGATCGTCTACACAGGTCTGCGCCCAGGCGAGAAGCTGCACGAGGAACTGGTCGGTGAAGACGAGGTCGTCGAACGACCCTTCCACCCCCAGATCCAGCACACATCGATCGGGAGCATCAGCCCGGAGGCGCTCGACCTCGGCGGCTGGATGCGCCGGCTCGTTCCCGCAGAGGCTGCCGTGTCCGCCCATGGTCGAGAAGGAGACCTCCCGCGATGAACGACCGGATCTACATGTCGTCTCCCGATGTCAGCGAGCTCGAGGAGAAGGCGATCGTCGCCGCACTGCGGTCCGGATGGGTCGCTCCGCTCGGTCCGGACGTCGACGCCTTCGAGCGCGAGATGTGCGACAGGGTCGGAGTGCGCCACGCGGTCGCGCTGAGCTCGGGGACGGCAGGGCTCCACCTCGGACTTCTCGCGCTCGGGGTCGGTGCCGGCGACATCGTCGTCACGTCGAGCTTCACGTTCGCTGCCACCGCCAATGCGATCGCCTACACGGGCGCGACGCCGTACTTCATCGACGCGGACCCGGTGACGGGCAACATGGATGTGGGCCTGCTCCGCGAGGTCATCACGGAACTCGAGGCGAAGGGCACACCGCCGAAGGCGATCGTCCCCGTCGACCTGCTCGGCAAGGTCGCCGATCTCGAGGCGATCGAGCAGATCGCCGACGCGTACGGGATCCCGGTGCTCGCCGATGCCGCCGAGTCGCTCGGAGCCCGCCGCGGCGGCCGACCCGCAGGCAGCTTCGGGCGCGCGTCGGTCTTCTCCTTCAACGGCAACAAGATCATGACGACCTCCGGCGGCGGCATGCTGGTGACCGATGACGCGGAGATCGCAGATCGCGTCCGCTATCTCGCGACGCAGGCGCGACAGCCGGTCGCGCACTACGAGCACACCGACATCGGCTACAACTACCGGCTCAGCAACCTCCTCGCCGCGCTCGGTCGCGCACAGCTGTCCCGCCTCGACGACATGATCCGCCGACGTCACCGCTGGCGCGACGAGTACCGCGCGCTGTTCGCGGACGTCGACGGCGTCTCGGTGTTCGGCGGAGACCACGATGCCGAGGACAACGCGTGGCTCACCGCCGTGCTCGTCGACGAGGACGTCACCGGCTGGAGTGCCTCCGAGCTCTCCGCGCACCTCGGTTCTCATGACGTCGAATCCCGACCGCTGTGGAAGCCGATGCACCTGCAGCCCGTCTTCGCCGAGGCCCCGGCCGCGGTGAACGGGGTCTCGGAGCGCTTCTTCCGCGTGGGCATCACGCTGCCGTCGGGGTCGGCGCTGTCCGAGGAGCAGATGGAGCGTGTGCAGACCCTGATCCGCGGTTTCCTGGCTGAGCGCGCATGAGCAGAGTCTTCTTCGATGCGGCCAAACGCACGCTCGACCTCGGTGTCGCCGCCGTGGTCCTGATCCTCTCCCTTCCCCTGCAGATCATCGTGGCCGCGCTGGTGCTGGTGAACCTCGGTCACCCGGTGATCTTCCGGCAGCCGCGGCCGGGACGCGAGGGGAAGGTCTTCACCCTCTACAAGTTCCGCACCATGCGCCCCGCCGATCCTGCGGTCGGCACCGCCGACGACGCGGCGCGGCTGACCGCGTTCGGGCGTCTGCTGCGCGGCACCAGCCTCGACGAGCTGCCGACCTTCTGGAACGTGCTGCTCGGCGATATGAGCCTGGTGGGTCCACGCCCTCTCCTCGTCTCCTACCTCGACCGGTACACGCCAGTGCAGGCTCGTCGGCATGAGGTGCGACCAGGGGTCACCGGGTTGGCGCAGGTGAGCGGTCGGAACACCGTCGACTGGGATGAGCGGTTGCAGCTCGACGTGAAGTACGTCGACACACGATCGATGAGGCTCGACCTCTGGATCCTGTGGCGCACGGTCGCCGTCGTGGTGCGCCGTGACGGGGTCAGCGCCGACGGGCACGCGACGATGCCGGAGTTCCGAGGTCTGAAGGATGCCGATGCGTGAGCTGATCATCCTCGGCGCCGGAGGCTTCGCGCGCGAGACGCTGGACGTCGTCGAAGCCCTGAACGCGGTGTCGCCCCGCTTCGACGTGCTCGGTTTCGCCGACGACGCCCCCAGCCCTCTCGCTCTGGAGCGTCTGGCCGATCGGGGCCATCGCCATCTCGGCACCATCGATGCGGCACTCGCCGCGCACCCGGCGTCGTCATTCGTCATCGCGGTGGGGTCGCCCGAACATCGCGCGCACATCGCCGCGCGGGTGGGAAGCGACCGGGCGGAGACGCTGGTGCACCCCGGCGCGTCGATCGGGTCCCTGACGACGATCGGCGTCGGCACGGTCGTGTGCGCCGGTGTGCTGGTGTCGACGAATGTCCGGGTCGGACGACACGCTCACTTGAATCCGGGAGCCATCGTCGGCCATGACAGCGTCCTCGCGGATACGGTGTCCTTGAATCCGGGATCGGTGGTGTCGGGGGACGTGCGCATCGGAGAGCGCGTGCTCATCGGCGCGAAATCGGTGGTGCTGCAGGGATTGAGCATCGGTGCGGACGTCACGGTCGGTGCGGCTGCGTGCGTGACCAAGGACGCCCCTGCACGGGTGACACTGGTGGGAGTGCCCGCTCGTATCCACAGAACAACAGGAAAGAGTCACAGCTCGTGAAGGTAGTCATCACCGGCGGTGCCGGGTTCATCGGTTCGAACCTCGTGCGACGGTTCAACGACGAGGCGCCCGATGTCGATGTCCACGTGCTGGACGACTTCAGCACGGGACGCGAATCCAACCTCGCCGGAACGCGGATCACGCTGCACCGCGGGTCCGTCGCCGATGCCGAAGCGGTTGCCGCCGCCACGGTCGGCGCGGACGCGGTCGTCCACCTGGGCGCGCTCGGCAGCGTCCCGCGGTCCATCGACGACCCCGTCGCCTCTCACGTCGCCAACCTGACGGGGACGCTGACCGTGCTCGAAGCGGCCCGGCGCGAGAACGCCTACGTGGTGATGGCATCCTCGAGCTCCGTGTACGGCGCCAACCCCGCTCTGCCGAAGTCGGAGTTCGACTGGACGCGGCCGATGAGCCCGTACGCGGCGACCAAGCTCGGGGGAGAGGCCTACGTGCTGGCCTACCAGTACTCCTACGGTCTTCCGACCCTGGCGTTCCGCTTCTTCAACGTCTACGGTCCCTACCAGCCGGCCGACCATGTGTACGCCGCCGTGATCCCGAGGTTCGTCGACGCGGCCCTCGCCGGGCGCGCGCTCACCATCCACGGCGACGGCCTGCAGTCGCGGGACTTCACGAGCGTCGACACGGTGACGCATGCGCTCATGGTCGCCGTCCGAGACCGCGTGACGTCGGGACATCCCGTGAATCTCGCGTTCGGAACCAACACCACGCTGCGCGAGCTGGTGACCGTCATCGAAGATCAGACCGGCCGCACGGTGAGTGTCGAGCACGTCGATCCGCGTCCTGGCGATGTACGTGCCTCCCAGTCCGACGGCGTTCGTCTGCGGGAGCTGTTCCCCGACGTGCAGCCCGTCCCGCTCGAGGAAGGGATCGCGAAGACCGTCGCGTGGTTCCGGAGCAAGGACTCGTGACCCCGGCCGCGACCGCTCGCATACTGATCGGCGTCACGGCGGACGTCTCCATCGGCCTGCTGTCCGGGCTGCCGCAGCGGCTGGTCGCTGACGGATGGGAGGTGCACGTCGCGAGCTCGCCCGGCGAGAGACTCGAGGCGCTCGCATCGTCTCCCGGCGTCTCGGTGCATCCGCTCCCTATGGCCAGAGAGATCGACATCGTCGGGGACGTCCGAGGGCTGCGGGACTGGATGCGGCTGATCCGCCGCCTCCGGCCCGACGTCGTCTTCGTCGGCACTCCGAAAGCAGGCCTGCTCGGCATCACCGCCGCCCGACTGCTCGGCGTTCGCACTCGTGTGTATCACCTGCGCGGGCTCCGACTGGAGACCGCAGCGGGGATGACTCGCCGGGTGCTGACGATCATGGAGCGTCTGACGATCCGCCTCGCGACCACCACGCTGGCGGTGAGTCCGAGTCTCCGACAGCGCGTCGTGTCCCTGCGGCTCGCGCCGGCCGCACGCATCACCGTGCGCGGCAGAGGCAGCTCCAACGGTGTGGATGTGGATCGCTTCGCCCCCGGCAACACGGCGGCGCAGGTCGATGGCCTCCTGCCCGGTGTCCCCGTCATCGGTTTCGTCGGCAGACTCAACCACGACAAGGGCCTCGAGGTCCTCGCCGAGGCCTGCCGCCTCCTGGACGATCGCGGGGCGGCATACCAGCTGCTGATCGTGGGCGGCGTCGACGGTGCGGAACTGGGTTCCTTCTCTCGACTGCGGCGGGCCCCGATCGTGCTCGGGGCCGTGCCGGACACATCGATGTACTATCCCCTGATGCGATCCCTCTGCCTCCCGACCCTGCGCGAGGGCTTCCCCAACGTCGTGCTGGAGGCGGGGGCGACGGGGATCGCCGTCGTCACGACGGATGCGACCG
>NZ_QOAY01000060.1:29106-56035 GCF_003314775.1 Microbacterium sp. H6
GCGGTGGATTCCGTGATCCCCGAGCGCACCGGACTCATGGTGACGGCGGGGGACGCGGGTCAGCTCGCCGACGCTCTGCAGCGGGTGATCGAGGATCCGCATCTCGCGGCGGACCTGGGCGCGAACGCCCGCGACTTCGTGGTCGAGCATTTCCGACGTGACGCGGTCCATGCCTCTGTGTCCGACTTCCTGCGGAGTGAGATGGAGCGGGGTCGGCGATGACGGACGTCTCCAACGGTGTCGGCGCGCTCGTCGTCGTCGCCGTGCTCATCGGACTGACCGTCCTGACCTGGTTCATCGCGCGACGAGCGTTCCTTCCCGTGGTCGTGCACAACGCGGTGTGGGCGGTGACGCTGGTCCTCGTCGGGTCGGGGCTCATCGCCTATCACGGTGCATCGATCGCCGCGTGGGGCGTGCTGCTGGTCGGTATCGCGTTCTTCTCCGTCGGGGCGTGGGGAGGTATCGCGCTCGCAGCCCGCAAGGCACGCAGCGCCGACCTGGCACCGCGGGACCATGCGCTCGTCAGCCGACGAGTCCTGCTGATCCTCGCCGGCGCCTACGCGCTGGGTTTCGGGGTGTACATCTGGACCATCCTCCAGCGCTTCGGGTGGGAGACCTTCTGGTTCCATCCCGGAACGATCCGTGGGGCTGCCGAGTCGTACCTCGCCGGAGTGCCCCTGTGGGCACGTCTGCTGATGTACGTCGGACCTCTTCTGCTCGCGATCCTCATCGTCCCGGGGTCGGTCCGGAACGGACTCGCGTGGTGGTGGCGCGTGCCGGCTGCGGTCCTGCTCGCCGCCTCGATGCTCGCCCTGCTGCAGCGGACGAACCTCTTCGCGGGGGTTCTGCTCGCGATCGCTGCCCTTCTCCTCCTCTACGCGCGCTCCTGGCGCGGCGGCCGCGTGCGGGCGTGGTACCTCCGCCCCTGGGTGATGATGATGTCGATCGCAGCCATCGGCGCCGGTGCGCTACTCGCCTTCCAGGTGCTCGCGGGTGCGCTGGGCAAGACGGGTGATGTCGGCAGCAACGTCTCGCCATTGCTGAGCGCCTCCGGGCTGTCCAGCCCGTTCATCTATCTGACCGCGGGCGTGCCCGCGTTCCTGTCCCTGGTGGATTCCACCAACGGCGCGTGGCCCCCGGTGGGCGGGCCTCGCATCGTCTACGGCGATTTCAACCCGCAGACATTCGGAACCGCGTTCTTCGAACCCGTCCTGAGTCTGATCCCCGGACTGCGCACCTGGAACCCAGTAGCGCCGTTCGTCAACGTGGGGACTCTGACGAACGTGTATACATGGCTGGAACCGTTCTATCGGGACTGGCGGGTCGTCGGCGTCGCCCTCGGCGCGGCGGCGATCGGTGCGCTCGTGGCCTACCTTTACTCCACGCGGCGAGCATCCCCGGCGCGCTGGTGGCTTTCGGCCCTGCTGGTGTCGACGCTGTTCCTGGTCACGTTCACGCAGAAGACCAACAACACGCTGTACCTCGTCACAGCCGCGATCATCGTGGTGCTCGGGGTGATCGGCTCTCGCCGGCGGGCGGCATCATGACGGCGCTGCACACGTACACCAGCTACGGGCGCAGTGCGGGAAGCGCACGGGTCCGCGTCTTCGACTGGCTCGACAGGCTGGAGGTGCCCGCGGTCACGCACTCGTATCTCGACGGGGCGACCAACTCCGGACGGTCTCTCCTGAAGTCTCCTCGGCGGCTGCTCGCGGCCGAGGCGGAGCTGCGTCGCAGGCCTCCGCGCGACGCGCGAGTGCTGGTGTCGCGGCAGGCGAGTCCGCTGAGCCGCGGTGGTGTGGAGAGACGTCTGCTGAGTGGCGAGCGCGTCGGGATCTATGATTTCGACGACGCCCTCCACCTCGACCGCCGGGGCCCGTTCCCGAAGGCGGCGATCTGGCGAGCGGCGGTCGGCGCGGCCGACGTCGTCATCGCGGGAAACGCCACACTCGCCGAGGCGGCGAGTCGGATCAACCCTCGCGTGACCGTGATCCCGAGCTGCGTGGATCCGGCGGACTACTCGCGCAAGACGAGCTTCGACATCGGGGAGACGCCGCGCGCGATATGGATCGGCTCGCCCGCCACGGAGCGCTATCTGCGCGACATCGAGTCTGCGCTGCTGTACGCGCATGAGCGGACGGGCATGCGGCTCACCGTCGTCAGCGCGGGGGACGCGGAGCTCGGACCGCTGGACGCGATCGTCGACCGGGTGGCGTGGTCGCCGCAGACCTTCGGTGCCGTGCTCGCCGACGCCGATCTCGGGCTGATGCCGACACCGGATTCCGCCTGGTCGCGAGGCAAGTGCGGCTACAAGCTGCTGCAGTACGGCGCGGCCGGGATTCCGATGATGGGCGACCCGGTCGGGGTGAACGCCGAGATCCTGCGCAGAGGAGACGGCATCGCGCCCGAGAGCGCGGACGACTGGGCGGACGCTCTCACCGGCTTCTTCTCGGAGAGCGCGACGCGACGTGCTGAGCGTGGAGCCGCAGGTCACCGCACAGTCCGGGATCACTACAGCTTCTCGGCGTGGGAGTCGGTCTGGCGTCAGGCGGTGACCGGCAACTGATCCGCGCGGCGGGCGACGAGCAGCCAGAAGAGCGACGACAGCAGGGTGGAGAGGGCGTATGCCCATATCGCTCCGCTCAGCCCGCCCAGCAGAGCACCCGCCAGCGGCCCGACGACGCCCAGCGCGGTCTGGACGAGCCGCGCCGCGAGCAGGCCGCGTCGTGAGGCCCGCAGCCTGGACACGATGTAGAAGGTGTGCCCCACCATGTTCGCCATGACGAAGATCGCGGTCGGTGCGGCGAACGGAATGAGGTCCCGGAGAGTGCCGAGCGGCCAGGACGTCTCGCCGAGCAGCAGCAGCACCCCGGCGGCGAGACCGCCGAGCACGATACCGCCGGCCACGACCGCGCCGACGGTCGCCGCAGACATCCGCAGTCGGGCGATGCGCGG
The DNA here is from genome assembly GCF_003314775.1 of Microbacterium sp. H6. NCBI lineage: Bacteria > Bacillati > Actinomycetota > Actinomycetes > Micrococcales > Microbacteriaceae > Microbacterium > Microbacterium sp. H6. The sequence goes on from NZ_QOAY01000060.1 coordinate 32,062, forward strand.
CCGGATCGGATTCAGCAGCAGGCGCACCGGTGCGGCGACGTTCGACACGGCCCGGTAGACACCGAACGGGCCCACTCCTAAGATCGGGGCCAGCGCGTAGGGGGTACCGATCGACGAGGCATCCATGATCAGGGAGTCGCGCACGAGGGGAGCGATGGCGGTCCAGCGCTGACGGGTCCAGCGCACGAGCACGCCAGGTCGACTCAGAGCCGGCCACCTCGAGAACACGGCGGCGACGACGCTCGACGCCGCCCAGGTGCCGAGGACCCAGGAGAGCTCGCCGCTATGGAGGGTGAGGGTCACGACGCTGAGGACGACGGCGACGATGGCGGCGATGGCGTCTCCGAGGACCGACCCGCGTGTGTCGCTGTTCTCGACCGCGTAGAACCGTGCGGTCGAGCGGTAGGCGCTGCCGCCGATGGCGAGCGCGATCAGCCACCAGTACGGCGTCAGGGGCGAGTTCGTCAGGGAGACGACGAGTGCGGAGACGGCGGCGAAGATCAGGGCGAACTCCGTCGACGCACCGCTGAAGTCCGCCCAGGAGGTGGGGACGTCCTGGCGTGAACGGGTCGCCGCCTCGCAGATGAGGGAGAGTGCGAGCGACAGCGCGAAGGCGCCGGCGAGATAGACGATCGAGAAGAGCCCGAAGTCCGTGGGGGCGAGGGTGATGAGGCCGAGGACCTGAACGGAGAGTGTCGCGACCGCGGCAGCCGAGGACGTGAGGATCAGGCGCAGCGAGCTCACAAACGAACGACCCTGGGTCCCGAGAGCCGGCCCTTGGTGTCGAGCACCGGCGTCGGGGACTCGTGCAGCAGCGTCAGGTCGAAGTCGGAGTGATCGGTCACCAGGATGACCAGATCAGCGGCCTCGACTTCCGCAGCGGAGAGCTCCACGCGCTCGACGGCGGTCGGCCACCGGTGCGACTCGACGTGGCGGTCCGCGCCGCGGATGGACGCACCGAAGGAGGTGAGCAGCTCGATGAGGCGCAGGGAGGGGGACTCGCGGATGTCGGCGGTGTCGCGTTTGTACGCGAGTCCGACCAGCAGGATCGTCGACCCGTTCAGCGAGCGCCGGTCTTCGTTGAGCAGTTCCATGGAACGCTGGGCGACGTAGTCCGGCATGTGGTCGTTGACATCGTTGGCGAGTTCGACGAAGCGGAAGCTACGTCCGAGCTTGCGCCGCACCTGCCACGAGAGGTAGCTCGGATCCACGGGAAGGCAGTGGCCGCCGACACCGGGGCCCGGGGTGAACTTCATGTACCCGAACGGCTTGGTCGCCGCGGCATCGATCGATTCCCAGATGTCGACGCCCAGCTCGTGCGCGAACACGGCGAGTTCGTTCACCAGGGCGATGTTGACGTGGCGGAACGTGTTCTCGAGAAGCTTGGTGAGCTCGGCCTCCTTGGGCGTGGTCACGCTCACCGTTCGGTCCACGAGGAGGTCGTAGAAGGCCTTCACCTTGCCGAGTGACTGCTCGTCGATGCCGGAGACGACCTTCGGTGTGTTGACGAAGCCCCACGTGGGGTTGCCTGGGTCGATCCGCTCCGGGCTGTATCCGACGGCGAAGTCCTGTCCTGCCCGGAGCCCGGACCCGGCCTCGAGGAGGGGGACGAGGATCTCCTCTGTCGTGCCCGGGTAGGTCGTGGACTCGAGCACGACCGTCGCCCCGCGGGTGAGTCGGGTCGCCAACGATGCTCCCGCCGACTCGATGTAGGAGATGTCGGGGAGGCCCTCGCGGAGCGGGGTGGGGACCGTGATCACCGCGACGTCGAAGCCCTCGGTGTCGTCGTAGTCGGAGGACGCGAGATAGCGACCGGAAGCGATCGCCTCCTTCAGCTGCTCCGACGAGATGTCATCGACGTACGACTCACCGGCGTGCAGAGCGGCGATCCGCACGCTGTCGACATCGAGTCCGACGACGGTCATGCCCACCTGCACGGCGCGCATGGCTACCGGAAGCCCGACATATCCCTGACCGACGATGACAGCTTTCACGTGCACTCCTCCATGGTGTGGGCGAACCCCCGCCATGGGCGTGCGTCGCGGTCTGCGACGCTGCTCAGGTCCACCTCGGTAGTATATTGCGGTGACCCGAGACTCCAGACGCGCGCGTCGAGCCCAGAACGAGCAGCAGCGTCGAAAGAGTCGCCGCACCCGGATCATCCTGTGGGTGGTGGGCGTCGTGCTCGCACTGCTCATCGCCGTCGCCGTGATCGCGGCGATCCTCATTCCGAAGGCGCTCGACGCCAAGGACAAGCTCGAGGCTTCGGTGCCGCTGGCCCAGAGCATCCCCGGGCTGATCGCCTCCGGCGACACTGCGGGCGCGCAGGCCGCGGCGGAGGAGCTGACGAAGACCGCCGCTTCCGCGCACGAGCAGACCAGCGGATTCCTCTGGGAATCGCTGGAGTGGGTGCCGGTGATCGGCCCCAACCTCCATGGCGTCCGCATGGCGACCGCGGCCGTCGACGAGCTGGCCACCAAGGCGCTCCTTCCCGCTTCGGGGATCGACATCGCAGCACTTCGTCCTTCCGACGGCGGGCTCGACCTCCAGGCGATCCACGGCATCGGGGACATCGCGCGGTCGGCCGACCAGGCCGTGCGCGATGCCTCATCGATGCTGGCGGGCGTCGATCATGACGCGCTCCTCGGGCCCGTGGCATCCGGTGTGGAACGCATCGAGAAGGTTCTGAAGCCGGCTGCGAGCACACTCGCCGGCGTCATGCCGCTTGTCGAAGCCCTCCCCGAGATGCTGGGAGAGGGGGGACCCCGCGACGTGCTGGTCATCTTCCAGAACAATGGAGAGGTGATGTCCGGTGGCGGCACGATCGGCTCCATGGCCCAGGTGCACATCGACAACGGCGCCATCTCGATCGTGAACCAGTCGTCGGCTTCCGGTCGCGACTTCCCGAACTTCCGTCCACCGGTCGGGGGAGTGACGCAGGAGGAGACCGACCTGTACGGCTCGCTGTTCGGCAGCTACGTTCAGGCGCTCACCCGCTCGCCCCGTTTCGACAGGACGTTCGAGATCGCACGCGACATGTGGCGAGAGGCCAAGGGCGTCGAGGTCGACGCGGTCGTCTCCCTCGATACCGTCGCCCTGAGCTACCTCCTGGTCGCGACCGGGCCGGTCGCTATCCCCGGCGGTCCGGAGATCTCGAACTCCAACGCGGTGGCGATGCTGCTCGGCGACCTCTACAAGACGTACGAGCCCGCAGAGGTCGACATGATCAACCAGGTCTTCGCTGGGCTGACACTGCAGAAGCTGATGGGCGGTCAGGTCGATTTCGCCAAGCTGTCCTCTGTGCTCGGGCTCGCAGCGAAGGAGGGCCGGATCGCGATCTGGAGCGCCCGCGAGTCGGAGCAGCAGCTCATCGCCGGCACGGACCTCGATCGTCGCGGGCCGAGGGCGGCGGAAGGTACGGAGGCGTTCGGCGTCTACTTCATCGACTGGACGCCCGGGAAGATGCAGCGGTACATGACCCAGTCGATCGACGTGAGTCAGCCGGTCTGCGCCGCCGACGGACGCCGTCACGTGTTCGTGACGGTGACGCTTGCCAACACCGTCGATCCCGCTTCGGTGCGAGGGCTTCCCGAGTACGTCACCGGCGTCGGGATCGAGACGCCGAAGGGATCGATGCAGGTGGAGACCCTCGCCTTCGCCCCTCCGGGATACTCGCCGGTCGGGCAGAGGGCAGACGCCGAGCTCGCGCAGTCGGAGGTGCGCAAGGACCAGGAGTTCACCGTCGGAACGATGCGGTTGACGCTGGCGCCGCAGGAGAGCAGGACGCTCACCTACGAGTTCGTCGCCGACTCCGACGCCCCCACGAAGATCGAGCTCGACAGCACCCCGGTCGTCACTCCGACGGTCCTCACGCAGGACGCCGTCACCTGCCAGTGACCGACGCCACGGGATGCTGCTCTGCCGCAGCTGATCCCCCTGGTGATAGCGCGGCGGTTCGTGCAGACTAGACGCACATCGCACATCGCACATCGCACACCGCCTCCGAAGGGGAATCATGGGTATCGAGGACGCCGTCAACAAGGGCAAGGACCTGTACGAGCAGAACAAGGACAAGATCGCCGAGGCGGTCAAGAGCGAGCAGGCCGAGGACATCAGCGACAAGGTGCTCGACGGCGTGGCCGACTTCGCCAAGAAGATCGCTCCCGGCGCCGCAGACAAGATCGACGAGATCCGCGACAGCGCCGACAAGGCCGTCGGCAACGAGTAGCACGCAGCACAGCATCTGAGCGGCGAACCACTCCGGTGGGGCGCCGCTCTTCTGTTCCTGTCCAACGGCTTCGGCTTCGGAATGTCGTCGGATGTGGCGCATCCACAGATGTATCCAGTAGGATCATCGAGACCGCCTGGGGATCTTGCGGTCGGGGAAGCCGAAGGGGTTCGGTTTCCCGAAGCACGCGGACTTCCGCGTACGAAACTGGGGATAAGCGATCTTGGGGATCATCGTGCGACGCGCGCCGTCACGGCGCCTGAGCGTCTCCCTGCCTGCGCGGCGGGTCTTCCGCCGCGCCCTCGGTCGAGGAGTTCGGCGTCCCTTCACGCCGGGCTACTCGCGTTCGGTGTGCCCCCTCGCACTGAACGCCCTCCCCAAGCGGGGCGAGGCATGGGGATGCCTCGCCCCGCTATCTCCTGGGATCTGAGCCCTCTCGGACGCGTCACCGGGACTGTCGGAGGAGCGCGACACGCCCGGGTTTGCGCAAGTGAAATCAGCCGTGGCAGAATAGACAGGTTCGATATTCCGTCGCCGCTGTGCGCGCGAGGGATCACTGCCAGGGCAGTGCATAGACGGCGCCTCCTCCGGGACGGTGCAGGGTTCTAGGCCGCGGGTAGCAGAACACAACCCCGACACCCCTCTACATGAAGGGTTCTGCCGTGCGCGGCGGAAGGTCGGCATCCGGTCGCTTCACGGCGTCCGGCTGACAGAAGAACAGTGGTGCAGCAGATCGACTCGCAAGAGCCGTTCTCGTGCCGAGGCGCGAACAGCGCCGACGTGCGTCCAATGCCCCAGGGCCACCCGGTCCCGGACGGTAAGACGCTTAAAGAGAGAGAGCAGACAATGGCGGGACAGAAGATCCGCATTCGCCTGAAGTCGTATGACCACGAGGTCATCGACACGTCCGCACGCAAGATCGTCGACACCGTGACCCGTGCGGGCGCAACCGTCGTCGGCCCCGTGCCCCTTCCGACCGAGAAGAACGTCGTGTGCGTCATCCGGTCGCCGCACAAGTACAAGGACAGCCGCGAGCACTTCGAGATGCGCACCCACAAGCGTCTGATCGACATCGTCGACCCGACGCCCAAGGCCGTCGACTCGCTGATGCGTCTCGACCTGCCGGCCGATGTCAACATCGAGATCAAGCTCTGAGGTTCGACATGGCTGACATCAACTCCAAGGTTTCCAAGGGCATGCTGGGCACGAAGCTCGGCATGACCCAGGTGTGGAACGAGAGCGGCAAGCTCGTTCCCGTCACCGTCATCGAGCTGGCACCCAACGTGGTCACCCAGGTCCGCACGCCCGAGAAGGACGGCTACAACGCCGTGCAGATCGCGTACGGCCAGATCGACCCCCGCAAGGTGAACAAGCCGCTCTCCGCCCACTTCGAGGCAGCAGGCGTCACGCCGCGTCGTCACGTCACCGAGATCCGCACCGCGGACGCCGGCGACTACAACCTGGGCCAGGAGCTCACGGTCGACGGCACCTTCGAGGCCGGCCAGCTCGTCGACGTCGTCGGCACGAGCAAGGGCAAGGGCTTCGCCGGTGTCATGAAGCGTCACAACTTCAAGGGTGTCTCGGCTTCGCACGGTTCGCACCGCAACCACCGCAAGCCCGGCTCCATCGGCGCATCGTCGACCCCGAGCCGCGTCTTCAAGGGCATGCGCATGGCCGGCCGTATGGGTGGCGAGCGCGTGACCGTCCTCAACCTCACGGTGCACTCCATCGACATCGAGAAGGGACTCATGCTCGTCAAGGGCGCCGTCCCCGGTGCTCGTGGCCGCATCGTCTATGTCCGCAACGCAGTGAAGGGTGCCTGATCATGGCTGACTCCACTCTCGCGCTCGACGTCCTCAAGGCAGACGGCAAGAAGGCAGGCTCGATCGAGCTTCCCGCCGCGCTGTTCGACGCCAAGACGAACATCCCGCTCATCCACCAGGTCGTCGTCGCGCAGCTCGCGGCGGCTCGCCAGGGCACGCACTCGACCAAGCGTCGTGGCGAGGTCTCCGGTGCCGGCCGCAAGCCCTTCAAGCAGAAGGGCACGGGTAACGCCCGTCAGGGTTCCATCCGCGCGCCGCACATGACCGGTGGTGGCATCGTGCACGGCCCCAAGCCGCGCGACTACTCGCAGCGCACCCCCAAGAAGATGATCGCCGCCGCCCTGCTGGGCGCGCTCAGCGACCGCTTCCGCGGTGACCGCATCCACGCCATCGAGTCCTTCGGGATCGACGGCACGCCTTCGACCAAGACCGCGGTGAACTTCCTCACCAACGTCGTCTCGTCGAAGAACGTGCTCGTCGTGATCGAGCGCAACGACGACGTGACGCTGAAGAGCATCCGCAACCTGTCGAACCTGCACGTGCTGACGTTCGACCAGCTCAACGCATACGACGTGCTCGTCTCCGACGACATCGTCTTCACCCAGGCCGCGCTCGAGGGCTTCATCGCCTCCAAGTCCGGCGCCAACCAGGAGGTCTCCGCATGAGCGAGCAGGCATCTGTTCTCCAGACGGCCCTGAACAAGGACCCGCGCGACATCATCCTGAAGCCGGTCGTGTCCGAGAAGAGCTACGGTCTCATCGATGAAGGCAAGTACACCTTCCTCGTCGACCCGCGCGCTTCGAAGACCGAGATCAAGCTCGCCATCGAGAAGATCTTCGGCGTCAAGGTCGCAAGGGTCAACACCCTCAACCGCGTCGGCAAGGCTCGTCGCACCCGCTTCGGCACCGGCAAGCGCAAGGACACCAAGCGCGCCATCGTCACCCTGAAGTCGGGCACCATCGACATCTTCACGGCAATCGGCTGATCCGGGGGATAAGGACAATAATGGCTATTCGCAAGTACAAGCCCACGACCCCGGGCCGTCGCGGCTCGTCGGTGGCTGACTTCGCCGAGATCACTCGATCGACGCCGGAGAAGTCGCTGCTGCGCCCGCTCTCGAAGACCGGTGGTCGCAACAACCAGGGCCGCATCACGACCCGTCACATCGGTGGTGGCCACAAGCGCCAGTACCGCGTCATCGACTTCCGTCGTAACGACAAGGACGGCGTCAACGCCAAGGTCGCTCACATCGAGTACGACCCCAACCGCACCGCGCGCATCGCGCTGCTGCACTACTTCGACGGTGAGAAGCGCTACATCCTCGCTCCGGCGAAGCTGAAGCAGGGCGACATCGTCGAGTCGGGTGCCGGGGCTGACATCAAGCCGGGTAACAACCTCCCGCTGAAGAACATCCCCACGGGTACCGTGATCCACGCGATCGAGCTCCGCCCCGGCGGCGGCGCGAAGATGGCACGTTCGGCCGGCGCGTCCGTCCGTCTCGTCGCCAAGGACGGCCCCTACGCCCAGCTGCGTCTGCCCTCGGGCGAGATCCGCAACGTCGATGCGCGCTGCCGCGCGACCATCGGCGAGGTCGGCAACGCCGAGCAGTCGAACATCAACTGGGGCAAGGCCGGCCGCATGCGCTGGAAGGGCGTCCGCCCGACCGTGCGTGGTGTCGCGATGAACCCGGTCGACCACCCGCACGGTGGTGGTGAGGGTAAGACCTCTGGTGGTCGTCACCCCGTCTCCCCCTGGGGCCAGGCTGAGGGTCGTACCCGTCACGCCAACAAGGAAAGCGACAAGTACATCGTGCGTCGTCGTAACGCCGGCAAGAAGCGTAAGTAGGAGTAAGAGAAGATGCCTCGCAGTCTTAAGAAGGGCCCCTTCGTCGACGATCACCTGCTTCGCAAGGTGGTCGTGCAGAACGAAGCCGGCACCAAGAACGTCATCAAGACCTGGTCCCGTCGGTCCATGATCATCCCGGCCATGCTGGGTCACACGATCGCGGTCCACGACGGACGCAAGCACATCCCTGTGTTCGTGTCCGAGACCATGGTCGGTCACAAGCTGGGCGAGTTCGCGCCCACCCGCACCTTCCGCGGCCACGAGAAGGACGACAAGAAGGGGCGGCGCCGCTAATGGTCGAATCGATCGCACGCGTGAAGCACATTCGCGTGACCCCTCAGAAGGCTCGTCGTGTCGTCGCGCTCATCAAGGGCAAGCAGGCCCAGGAGGCTCTGGCGATCCTGAAGTTCGCTCAGCAGTCCGCCAGTGAGCCGATCTACAAGCTCGTCGCGTCGGCCATGGCCAACGCGCAGGTGAAGGCAGATCGCGACGGCGAGTTCCTCGACGAGAAGGACCTGTACGTGGCCAACGCGTACGTCGACGAGGGCACCACGCTCAAGCGTTTCCAGCCCCGTGCACAGGGTCGCGCTTTCCAGATCAAGAAGCGCACGAGCCACATCACGGTCGTGCTCTCGACGCCTGAGGTGGCTCCGGCCGCCGCGGGCGACAGCAACAAGAAGGCGAGCAAGTAATGGGACAGAAGGTAAACCCGTACGGCTTCCGTCTCGGCATCACGACGGACCACGTCTCGCGTTGGTTCTCTGACTCGACGAAGCCGGGTCAGCGCTACGCCGACTACGTCGCCGAAGACATCAAGATCCGTAACCTGCTCAAGACGCAGCTCGACCGCGCCGGTGTCTCGAACATCGAGATCGAGCGCACCCGTGACCGCGTCCGCGTCGACATCCACACCGCCCGTCCGGGCATCGTGATCGGTCGTCGTGGAGCCGAGGCCGAGCGCATCCGCGGCGACCTCGAGAAGCTCTCGGGCAAGCAGATTCAGCTGAACATCCTCGAGGTCAAGAACCCCGAGGCCGATGCACAGCTCGTCGCACAGGGCATCGCCGAGCAGCTCTCTGCTCGTGTGGCGTTCCGTCGTGCGATGCGCAAGGGTCTGCAGGGCGCTCAGCGCGCCGGCGCCAAGGGCATCCGCATCCAGGTCTCCGGCCGCCTCGGCGGCGCCGAGATGAGCCGTTCGGAGTTCTACCGTGAGGGTCGTGTGCCGCTGCACACGCTGCGCGCGAACATCGACTACGGCTTCTACGAGGCGAAGACCACCTTCGGCCGCATCGGCGTGAAGGTCTGGATCTACAAGGGCGACCTGACCGCGAAGGAGCTCGCTCGCGAGCAGGCCAACGCACCCAAGGCTCGTCGTGACGACCGTGGTGGCGACCGCCGCCGTGCCCCGCGCAACGAGGCACCTGTCGCAGAAGGAGCGTCGGCATAATGCTCATCCCCCGTAAGGTCAAGTTCCGCAAGCAGCACCACCCGGGTCGCTCGGGTCAGGCCACCGGCGGCACGAAGGTCTCCTTCGGCGAGTACGGTATCCAGGCCCTCACGCCCGCTTACGTGACGAACCGTCAGATCGAGTCCGCTCGTATCGCGATGACCCGTCACATCAAGCGTGGTGGAAAGGTGTGGATCAACATCTACCCCGACCGTCCGCTCACGAAGAAGCCGGCCGAAACCCGCATGGGTTCCGGTAAGGGTTCCCCCGAGTGGTGGGTCGCCAACGTCAAGCCGGGCCGTGTCCTCTTCGAGGTCGCGGGTGTCGACGAGGAGCTCGCTCGCGAAGCTCTGACCCGTGCAATTCACAAGCTGCCGCTCAAGGCACGCATCATCAAGCGCGAGGAGGGCGACGCGTAATGGCGATCGGCACCAAGGAGCTCGCCCCGGCAGAGCTCGACACATTCGAAGACCAGCGCCTCGTCGAGGAGCTGCGCAAGGCCAAGGAGGAGCTGTTCAACCTCCGTTTCCAGTCGGCCACCGGCCAGCTGGAGAGCCACGGCCGCATCCGCGCCGTCAAGCGCGACATCGCGCGCCTCTACACCGTGATCCGCGAACGCGAGCTGGGCATCCGTGCGACGCCCGCTCCGGTCGAGGCTCCGGCGAAGAAGGCGACCAAGTCGAAGGCGAAGAAGGCGGACTCCGCCGACGACGCCGTGAAGGAAGAGGCTGAGTGATGGCCACCAAGAAGGAAGCGACTGTGGAGACGCAGGCCGCAGGACACGAGTCGTCCGAGCACGACGTCCGCGACGCCGCTGCCCGCGGTTACCGCAAGGCACGCCGCGGCTACGTCGTCAGCGACAAGATGGACAAGACCATCGTGGTCGAGGTCGAGGACCGCGTGAAGCACCCGCTTTACGGCAAGGTCATCCGCCGCACCTCGAAGGTCAAGGCGCACGATGAGGCGAACTCCGCCGGCATCGGCGACCTGGTCCTGATCAACGAGACCCGCCCGCTGAGCGCCACGAAGCGCTGGCGTCTGGTGGAGATTCTGGAGAAGGCCAAGTGATCCAGCAGGAATCCCGACTCAAGGTCGCCGACAACACCGGCGCCAAGGAGCTGCTCACCATCCGCGTTCTCGGTGGCTCGAAGCGCCGTTACGCGGGCCTCGGCGACACCATCGTCGCGACCGTCAAGGACGCGATCCCCGGTGGAAACGTCAAGAAGGGCGACGTCGTCAAGGCGGTCATCGTCCGCACCAAGAAGGAGGTCCGTCGTCCGGACGGCTCCTACATCAAGTTCGACGAGAACGCCGCAGTGATCCTGAAGAACGACGGGGAGCCCCGCGGCACCCGTATCTTCGGGCCGGTCGGTCGTGAGCTTCGCGACAAGAAGTTCATGAAGATCGTCTCGCTGGCGCCGGAGGTCATCTAATCATGGCGAAGATCAAGAAGGGTGACCTGGTTCAGGTCATCACCGGTGCCACGCAGGAGCGTGGCGGCGACCGTGGCAAGCAGGGCAAGGTCCTGGATGTCCTCGCCGACAAGAACCGCGTGATCGTCGAAGGCGTGAACTACGTCACCAAGCACACGCGCGTCGGCCAGACGCAGCGTGGCACCAAGACCGGAGGCATCGAGACCGTCGAAGCCTCCATCCACATCTCGAACGTCGCACTCGTCGACCCCTCGACCAAGAAGCCGACCAAGGTCGGCCACCGGGTCGAGGAGCAGACGAAGGACGGCGTGAAGCGCACCGTCCGTGTGCGCTACGCGAAGAAGAGCGGTAAGGACCTCTGATGAGCACCGACACTGCCGCGCCGGCTGGCAAGATCCAGCCGCGCCTGAAGCAGAAGTACAACACCGAGATCAAGAAGGCTCTGCAGGAAGAGTTCGGCTACGCGAACGTCATGCAGATTCCCGGACTGGTCAAGGTCGTCGTGAACACCGGTGTCGGCGAGGCAGCTCGCGACAGCAAGGTGATCGATGGCGCGGTCGACGATCTCACCAAGATCACCGGCCAGAAGCCGATCGTCACGAAGGCTCGCAAGTCCATCGCGCAGTTCAAGCTGCGCGAGGGACAGGCCATCGGCGCGCACGTCACCCTCCGTGGTGACCGCGCGTGGGAGTTCGTGGATCGCCTCGTCTCGCTCGCACTGCCCCGTATCCGCGACTTCCGCGGTCTCTCGGGCAAGCAGTTCGACGGCAACGGCAACTACACCTTCGGTCTCCAGGAGCAGAGCGTGTTCCACGAGATCGATCAGGACAAGATCGACCGGGTTCGCGGTTTCGACATCACCGTCGTCACCACCGCGAAGACGGATGACGAGGGCCGGGCACTGCTCCGCCACATCGGCTTCCCGTTCCGCTCGGAAGACGCACAGGCGTAACACCCTCGACGGGCTCAGTGGTCTCGTGTCACTGAGCCCGTCGATGTGCACGTACAATTGAAAATTGCGTGTCATCGCAGGCCGTCTGTCGTGTAACGGCAGCCGGAACCTCATGAACAAAGGAAAACAACAATGACAATGACAGACCCGGTCGCAGATCTGCTGACCCGTCTGCGCAACGCGAACTCGGCGCACCACGATTCCGTGACCCTGCCGTCGAGCAAGCTCAAGACGCACATCGCTCAGATCCTCCAGCAGGAGGGCTACATCGCCGGCTGGGAGACCTCTGACGCCCGCGTCGGACAGAACCTCACGCTGACGCTGAAGTACGGTCCCAACCGTGAGCGCTCCATCGCTGGCATCAAGCGCGTCTCGAAGCCCGGTCTCCGCGTGTACGCGAAGTCGACCGAGCTCCCCACGGTCCTCGGCGGCCTTGGCGTGGCGATCCTGTCCACCTCCTCCGGTCTTCTCACCGACCGTCAGGCAGAGCAGAAGGGCGTGGGCGGAGAAGTTCTCGCCTACGTGTGGTAATTCGAAATGTCGCGTATTGGACGACTTCCCATCGACGTTCCTGCGGGCGTGACCGTTTCGGTCAACGGCCGTGAGGTCGCGGTGAAGGGCCCCAAGGGTGAGCTCACCCTCACGGTGGCCAGCCCCATCGAGGTCGCGGTCGAGGAGAACCAGGTTCTGGTCTCCCGTCCCGACGACGAGCGCGAGTCGCGGTCGCTTCACGGCCTGACCCGCACGCTCATCAACAACAACATCATCGGCGTGACCCAGGGCTACACCAAGGGTCTCGAGGTCGTCGGTACCGGTTACCGCGTGCAGCAGAAGGGCAGCTCGGTCGAGTTCGCCCTCGGCTTCTCGCACCCGGTCCTGATCGACCCGCCCGCCGGCATCACGCTCACGGTCGAGGGCACCACGAAGCTCACCGTCAGCGGGATCGACAAGCAGGCTGTCGGCGAGGCAGCTGCCAACATCCGCAAGATCCGCAAGCCCGAGCCGTACAAGGGCAAGGGTGTGCGCTACGCCGGCGAGAACGTGCGTCGCAAGGCCGGAAAGAGTGGTAAGTAACCATGGCTCTCAAGTCAAAGTCTGACGCCCGCGCGCGTCGTCACGCCCGCCTTCGCAAGAAGGTCGTCGGCACCGAGGCGCGTCCGCGTCTCGTCGTCAACCGCTCGGCCCGCCACGTCTTCGTGCAGCTGGTCGACGACAGCAAGGGTCACACCGTTGCGTCGGCTTCGACGCTCGAGACCGACCTGCGCTCGCTCGAGGGTGACAAGACCGCCAAGGCCCGCAAGGTCGGCGAGCTCCTCGCCGAGCGTGCGAAGGCTGCCGGCGTTTCCGAGGCAGTGTTCGACCGTGGCGGCAACCGCTACGCCGGTCGTGTCGCCGCCATCGCCGACGGCGCCCGCGAGGGGGGTCTGGCACTGTGAGTGACAACAAGGAGAACGAAGTGACCGAAGCGGCTGCTGCCACTTCCGAGACGGCTGCCGGCACCACGCAGGCCGAGCCGGCTCGCGACTCGCGTGACGGCCGCCGCGGCGGCCGTGGCGACCGCAACCAGGGTGGCGGTCGTGACCGCAACTCCCGTGACCGCGGCGACAACCAGTTCCTGGAGCGCGTCGTCACCATCAACCGCGTCTCGAAGGTCGTGAAGGGTGGTCGTCGCTTCAGCTTCACCGCCCTCGTGGTCGTCGGTGACGGCAACGGTCTGGTCGGTGTCGGCTACGGCAAGGCCCGCGAGGTCCCTCTGGCGATCTCGAAGGGTGTCGAAGAGGCCAAGCGCAACTTCTTCCGCGTTCCGCGCGTCGGCAGCACCATCCCGCACCCCGTGCAGGGTGAGGCGGCCGCCGGTGTGGTCCTGCTCCGTCCGGCTGCCGCCGGTACCGGTGTCATCGCCGGTGGTCCGGTCCGCGCCGTGCTCGAGTGCGCCGGTATCCACGACGTGCTGTCGAAGTCGCTCGGCTCGTCGAACACGATCAACATCGTGCACGCGACGGTCACCGCCCTGAAGCAGCTCGAGGAGCCTCGTGCGGTCGCCGCACGTCGTGGCCTCGAGTTCGACCAGGTTGCCCCTGCGCGTCTCGTGCGCGCCGAGGCAGACGCCATCGCCGCACAGAAGGTAGGTGCCTGATGGCCGCGCGACTGAAGGTCACGCAGATCAAGTCCAAGGTGAGCGAGAAGCAGAACCAGCGCGACACGCTGCGCAGCCTCGGTCTGAAGCGGATCGGTGACACCACCGTCCGCCCCGACGACGCGCAGACGCGTGGTTACGTCAAGACCGTCGCCCACCTCGTCAAGGTTGAGGAGATCGACTAATGGCCGAGAAGAACGAGGCCGTCGAGGCTGAGAAGGCCCCGAAGAAGGCTGCGGCTCCCAAGGCTGCCGCCGAGAAGAAGCCGGCTGCGAAGAAGGCTCCGGCCAAGACCGCTGCCGCCGACGCGAAGGCTGAGGGCGCTGCCAAGAAGCCTGCCGCCAAGAAGGCGACGCCGGCGAAGGATGCTCCGGCATCCCGCCCCGGCGTGCTGAAGGTGCACCACCTGCGTCCGGTCCCCGGATCCAACACCGCCAAGACTCGCGTCGGCCGTGGTGAGGGTTCCAAGGGTAAGACCGCTGGTCGTGGAACCAAGGGCACCAAGGCGCGCAACACCGTTCGCGTCGGCTTCGAGGGTGGGCAGATGCCGCTGCACATGCGCACCCCGAAGCTGCGCGGGTTCAAGAACCCGTTCCGCGTGGAGTACCAGGTCGTGAACCTGGAGAAGCTCGCGGAGCTGTACCCGAAGGGTGGCGACGTCACCGTCGGCGACCTGGTCGCCAAGGGTGCCGTTCGCAAGAACGAGAAGGTCAAGGTTCTCGGAAACGGCGACATCGCCGTGAAGCTCACCGTTTCGGTCGACAAGGTCTCGGGTTCTGCCGAGCAGAAGATCGTCGCGGCCGGCGGATCCGTCAAGTAACCGCACAGCAAGAGGGGCCGGAGATTCTCCGGCCCCTCTTGTGGTTTCACACTCCGAGACCTTGCTCTGGGGCCGCATCCGGCGGGCCTGGTATCGGTGGCGAATTCCGGGAAGCCCGGTTTGCGTTACCCTGGTCTTTCAGCCGTCCTTCGGGAATCGGCAACCTTTTCAGGAGGAACGTCCTTGTTTAGCGCCATCGCGCGGATCTTCCGCACCCCAGACCTGCGGCGGAAGATCGGTTTCACTCTCGCCATCGTCGCGATCTACCGACTCGGCTCCAACGTCCCGGCTCCGTTCGTGGACTTCCCGAACGTCGAGGAGTGTCTCGCCGCCAACGCCGGCACCGATGGGCTGCTCGGGCTGGTCAACCTGTTCTCCGGTGGTGCACTGCTGCAGCTGTCGATCTTCGCGCTCGGTGTCATGCCGTACATCACCGCGACGATCATCACGCAGCTCCTGCGCGTGGTCATCCCGCACTTCGAGGCGCTGCACAAGGAAGGACAGGCCGGTCAGGCCCGTCTGACGCAGTACACGCGTTACCTCACGATCGCCCTCGCGCTGCTGCAGTCGACGACTCTCGTCACGGTGGCGCGCAGCGGCCAGCTCTTCGGAACCACCGACCTCGCGGCCTGCCAGCAGCTTCTGACGAACGACGTGTGGTGGGCGCAGCTGCTCATCATCATGGCGATGACGGCCGGTACGGGTCTGATCATGTGGTTCGCAGAGCTCGTCACCGAGCGCGGCATCGGCAACGGCATGTCGCTGCTCATCTTCACCTCGATCGCCGCGACGTTCCCCGGCGCCATGGGTCTGATCTGGCAGACCAAGGGCTTCGAGGTCTTCCTGCTCGTGCTGCTGGTCGGGATCATCGTGATGGGGCTCGTCGTGTTCGTCGAGCAATCCCAGCGACGGATCCCCGTGCAGTACGCCAAGCGCATGGTCGGTCGACGCACCTACGGCGGCACGAACACCTACATCCCGATCAAGGTGAACATGGCGGGTGTGATCCCCGTGATCTTCGCCTCGTCGCTGCTGTACATCCCGGCCCTCATCGCGCAGTTCAACACCCCGCAGGACGGATCTACTCCGGCGGCCTGGGTGACCTGGATCACGACGAACTTCACGACCGGCAACAGCCCCGTGTACATGGCGGCCTACTTCCTGCTGATCATCGGGTTCACCTACTTCTACGTGGCGATCACCTTCAACCCGGTCGAGGTCGCCGACAACATGAAGAAGTACGGCGGGTTCATCCCCGGCATCCGTGCGGGGCGTCCGACGGCCGAGTACCTCGACTACGTGCTCACCCGCATCACGCTCCCCGGCTCCCTCTACCTCGGTCTGATCGCGCTCATCCCGCTCATCGCCCTGGCCACCGTCGGCGCCAACCAGAACTTCCCGTTCGGCGGCGCCTCGATCCTCATCATCGTCGGTGTGGGTCTCGAGACGGTCAAGCAGATCGATGCGCAGCTGCAGCAGCGACACTACGAAGGGCTCCTCCGATGACAGCTTCCGCACGTCTTCTCATCGTCGGCCCGCAGGGCTCGGGCAAAGGCACGCAGGGCGTGCGGATCGCCGAGTCCTACGGCATCCCGGTCGTGTCGACCGGCGACATCTTCCGCGCGAACATCAAGGAGGGAACGCCGCTCGGCCAGCAGGTCACGGCGATCCTCGACAAGGGTGACCTCGTTCCGG
This sequence comes from Microbacterium sp. H6, assembly GCF_003314775.1. Taxonomy (NCBI): domain Bacteria; kingdom Bacillati; phylum Actinomycetota; class Actinomycetes; order Micrococcales; family Microbacteriaceae; genus Microbacterium; species Microbacterium sp. H6. The sequence goes on from NZ_QOAY01000060.1 coordinate 48,442, forward strand.
ATGAGCTGACCAGCGAGATCGTGCGCGACCGTCTGTCGCAGGAGGACGCCGCGCAGGGTTTCCTCCTCGACGGCTACCCGCGCAACACCGCACAGGTCGACCACCTCGAGTCGTTCCTCTCCGAACGGGGCGAGGCGCTCGACGCCGTCATCCTCCTCGACGTGCCCCGCGAGGAGAGCCTGGAGCGTCTGACGCTCCGTGCGACCGAGCAGGGACGCTCCGACGACACCCCCGAGGCCATCGGTCACCGTCTCGACATCTACGAGAACGAGACCGCCCCGATCCTTGAGGTCTACGGCGCCAAGGGCATCGTCGACCGCATCGACGGCGTCGGCTCGCTCGACGAGATCACCGAGCGCATCGCACAGGCTCTGGCCGCGCGCGGCCTGCGTCCCGCGGTCTCCACCTCCTGAGATGTTCCGCCGGTCGATCTACAAGACCCCGGCTCAGTTGCGGGCCATGGTGGAGCCCGGGCTGATCACGGCAGCGGCACTGGACGCCGTCCGCCCGCTGATCAAGGCCGGGGTCACCACCCTCGAACTCGACACCGTGGCGAACCGCACCATCCTCGCCCGCGGCGCCGAGTCGAATTTCCAGCTGGTGCGCGGCTACCACCACACGACCTGCATCTCGGTGAACGAGCAGGTCGTGCACGGGATCCCGGGGGAGCGGGTGCTCCAGCCGGGAGACATCGTGTCGGTCGACTGCGGTGCGCAGTTCCGCGGGTGGAACGGCGACAGCGCCATCACGGTCGTCGTGCCCGACCCGGAGCGCCCGGAGCTCGTCGCCCAGCGCGAAGAGCTCTCCCGCGTCACCGAGGGGTCGATGTGGGCCGGGATCGCCGCCATGGCCTCGGTCTCGTCCATCGACGAGATCGGTGCGGCCATCCAGGACTACATCGAGGCTCAGGGGCCCTCAGCGGTCTCGGGCGAGCCCTACGGCATCCTGCGCGAGTACGTGGGTCACGGCATCGGTCGCAAGATGCACGAGGCCCCCAGCGTCTTCAACTACCGCACGCCCGACCGTGGCGAAGACCTGAAGCCCGGTCTGGTGCTCGCGATCGAGCCCATGGTCACCGCCGGCGGAGATGCGACCTTCATCGAGGAGGACGACTGGACCGTCACGACGGTGGACGGTACGGACGGCTCCCATTGGGAACATAGCGTCGCCCTGCATGATGGGGGTATCTGGGTGCTCACCGCGCCCGATGGAGGAAGAGCCGGACTCGCCCCGTTCGGGGTAGAGCCTCGAGAGATCGGAAAGTAATGGCAGCGGCGAAGAGCAACACCAACTGGTTCGCGATCGGCGTCTCGATCGCCGTCGTCGTGGTGCTGGTGGCGATCGGCGGTCTCGTGGTGTTCCTCAACAACCAGGCCACCGCGCCCGGTGCGACGCCCAAGGCCAACGACACGTTCAACTCCGAGACCGGGGCGATCTCGTTCGGGGACGGCGAAGACACGATCGCGGTGTTCGTCGACTTCCAGTGCCCGGTCTGCAAGACCTTCGAGGACCAGTTCGGTGGACAGCTGGAGGCTGCGGCCGCCGACGGTCGTATCACCCTCGAGTACCACCCCATCGCGATCCTCGACCGGTTCTCGCAGGGGACCGAGTACTCGTCGCGCTCGGCCGGTGCCGCGGTGTGCGTCGCGGAGTCGAACCCGGAGCTGTACCTCGACTTCGCCAAGACACTGTTCGAGAACCAGCCTGCGGAGAACACCTCGGGTCTCACCAACGACCAGCTCGCGGGCTTCGCGACGCAGGTCGGCGCAGACGACGCCGTGTCGTGCATCACCGATGAGACGTACCGCAAGTTCGGAGCAGCCCAGGCGAAGTCGCACGAGATCGCGGGAACGCCGACGGTCGAGATCAACGGAACGCGCCTCAACCTGCAGGACCAGGCCGACCTCAAGAAGTTCACCGACCTGATCAGCTGAGTCCGCTGCTCGTCCGCCGCACGCGGTCGAGTTGCCCGATGGCTCCGGAGCGTCTAACATAGATCTTTGGTGCTTTGTGCCTTGATTCGGCGTGTCCGTCGGCGCAGTACCGCAATCCCATCACCCACCGCAGATCGACCGATCTGCAGAAGCGTCAGCGAGGCTATGGCTAAGAAAGACGGTGTCATCGAGATCGAGGGCGTGATCTCCGAGGCTCTGCCCAACGCGATGTTCCGCGTTGAGCTCAGCAACGGACACAAGGTCCTTGCAACGATCTCCGGCAAGATGCGGCAGAACTACATCCGCATCATCCCCGAGGACCGCGTGGTCGTGGAGCTCAGCCCCTACGACCTCACCCGCGGCCGTATCGTCTACCGCTACCGCTGATCGGTCGAGAAGTAACGGCCTGCCCCTGCCGGGGGCGGTACGAAGACAGCGAACAGGAAACATCATGAAGGTCAACCCCAGCGTCAAGCCCATCTGCGATCACTGCAAGGTGATCCGCCGTCACGGCCGCGTCATGGTGATCTGCAAGAGCAACCCGCGTCACAAGCAGCGCCAGGGCTGAGTCCCTGGCGGGCCCGCCGGTCTGATCGACGGGCCCGCGCTGTGCGGTACCGCTCACGCACATCTCACAACTGAATACACAACGGCAGGATCAGAACCCGCGCATGCGGGGGACACCTCGGGGCGGAGGCCCGGGCACCGATCCTGTTCCACACCTCCACAACACCCAGGAGAACCGCATGGCACGTCTTGCCGGCGTTGACATCCCGCGCGACAAGCGCGTGGTGATCGCCCTTACCTACATCTACGGCGTCGGCCGTACCCGCTCGGTCGAGATCCTCAAGGCGACGGACATCGACGAGAGCATCCGCGTGAAGGACCTCAGCGACGACCAGCTGATCGCCCTCCGCGACCACATCGAAGGCAACTACAAGGTGGAGGGTGACCTGCGCCGCGAGGTTGCAGCAGACATCCGCCGCAAGGTCGAGATCGGCTCCTACGAGGGCATCCGCCACCGTCGTGGTCTCCCGGTCCGTGGTCAGCGCACCAAGACCAACGCCCGTACCCGCAAGGGCCCGAAGCGCACCGTCGCAGGCAAGAAGAAGGCCCGCTAAGCGCGGCCCCAGGGACTAGGAGAACACTTTCATGGCTGCACCCAAGGCCGCCGCGCGCAAGCCGCGCCGCAAGGAAAAGAAGAACATCGCGCTGGGCCAGGCCCACATCAAGTCGACGTTCAACAACACGATCGTCTCGATCACCGACCCGTCCGGCGCCGTCATCGCCTGGGCATCGTCGGGTGGCGTGGGCTTCAAGGGCTCCCGCAAGTCGACCCCGTACGCCGCCGGCATGGCTGCCGAGTCCGCTGCCCGTCAGGCTGCGGAGCACGGCGTCAAGAAGGTCGACGTCCTCGTGAAGGGTCCGGGCTCCGGCCGCGAGACCGCGATCCGCTCGCTCCAGGCCGCAGGCCTCGAGGTCGGCTCGATCCAGGACGTCACCCCGCAGGCACACAACGGCTGCCGTCCGCCGAAGCGTCGCCGCGTCTGATTCGCGTGTCGAGCCGCTCGGTCCCTTCGCGGTCTGAGCGGCTCGACGCCCGCGTGCGGGCATCGACTTCCACAACTCAAAACCTCACCCCACCACATGTCATATAGCGGGCATGTGATCGAAAGGAACACAGAGTGCTTATTGCACAGCGTCCCACACTGACCGAGGAAAAGATCGTCGAGAACCGTAGCCGGTTCATCATCGAGCCTCTGGAGCCCGGCTTCGGTTACACGATCGGCAACGCGCTGCGCCGCAGCCTGCTGTCGTCGATCCCCGGTGCTGCTGTCACCAGCGTTCGCATCGACGGCGTGCTGCACGAGTTCAGCACCATCCCCGGCGTGAAGGAGGATGTCACCGAGATCATCCTCAACATCAAGCAGCTCGTCGTCTCGTCGGAGCGCGATGAGCCCATCACCGCGTACCTGCGCAAGACCGGTGCGGGCGAAGTCACCGCCGCTGACATCTCGGCTCCGGCCGGTGTCGAGGTGCAGAACCCCGAGCTCGTCATCGCGACGTTGAACGACACCGCGAAGTTCGAGCTCGAGCTCACCATCGAGCGTGGCCGTGGCTACGTCTCGGCGACGCAGAACCGCAACGAGTACGCCGAGGCCGGTCAGATCCCGATCGACTCGATCTACTCGCCGGTCCTCAAGGTCAGCTACCGCGTCGACGCGACCCGTGCCGGGGAGCGCACCGACTTCGACAAGCTCGTCCTGGATGTCGAGACCAAGTCGGCGATCAGCCCCCGCGACGCCGTCGCTTCGGCTGCGAAGACGCTCACCGAGCTGTTCGGTCTCGCCCGCGAGCTGAACGTCGAGGCCGAGGGCATCGAGATCGGCCCGGCGCCGGTGGAGGCAGTGAACTCCAGCGAGCTGTCGATGCCGATCGAGGACCTCGACCTGTCGGTCCGCTCGTACAACTGCCTGAAGCGTGAGGGCATCAACACCGTTTCCGAGCTCGTCGCCCTGTCGGAGACGCAGCTCATGAACATCCGCAATTTCGGCCAGAAGTCGGTCGACGAGGTGCGCGACAAGCTCATCTCGCTCGGTCTGTCGCTCAAGGATTCGGTGCCCGGTTTCGACGGCGCCCACTTCTACGGCGGCAGCGAAGACGAGTCCTTCTGATACCCGACCTTTCTGACCAGGAGTTAGACGATTATGCCCAAGCCCACTAAGGGTCCCCGCCTCGGAGGCGGCCCCGCCCACGAGCGCCTGATGCTTGCCAACCTCGCGGCGGCGCTCTACACCCACAAGTCGATCAAGACGACCGAGACCAAGGCCAAGCGCCTTCGTCCGCTCGCCGAGCGACTGATCACGTTCGCCAAGCGTGGCGACCTGCACGCGCGTCGTCGCGTGCTCTCGGTCATCGGTGACAAGGAAGTCGTGCACGTCCTGTTCTCCGAGATCGCGCCGCTCGTCGCGGACCGTGAGGGTGGCTACACCCGCATCACGAAGGTCGGCAACCGCAAGGGCGACAACGCTCCGATGGCCGTGATCGAGCTCGTCCTCGAGCCCGTCACCCCGAAGGCGAAGTCGACCAAGAAGGCTGCTGCTCCGAAGGCCGAGAAGCCGGCTGAGGCCGTCGAGGAGGCTCCCGCTGAGGAGGCTCCCGCCGACGAGACCGTCGAGGCCGGCGCCGAGTCGCAGGCCGAAGGCGAAGCCGCTGAGGCTGCTGCCGAGGACGCTGTCGAGAAGAAGTCCGAGTAAGCACTCGCTCATGAAGAAGCCCGCCGCCCTTTCGGGGTGGCGGGCTTCTTCGTGTTCCGGGCGACGTCGTCAGCGCGCGCGCAGATCCTTGCGCAGGATCTTCCCCGAGCTCGATTTGGGGATCACATCGATGAACTCCACCTGCCGGACTTTCTCGTGCGGTGCCACGTGTGCGGCCACGTGCGCCATGACCGACTCCGCATCGAGGTCGGCGCTCGGCTGACGGACGACGAACGCCTTCGGCACCTCCTGCCCGTCTTCATCGAAGGCACCGATGACGGCCGCATCGGCGATGGCGGGGTGCTCGAGCAGCACGGCTTCCAGCACGGCGGGTGCCACCTGATAGCCCTTGTACTTGATGAGCTCCTTGAGCCGGTCGACGATCCGGTAGATGCCGTCGTGCGTGACAGTCGCGACATCGCCGGTGTGCAACCAACCATCGGCGTCGAGCATCTCCGCCGTGGCATCCGGGCGATTGAGGTACCCGACCATCACCTGGGGGCCGCGCACCCACAGCTCACCGGGCTCGCTCGTTCCCGAGTCGGGCACCGTGACGTCCTCGCCCGACTCGGGGTCGACGAGGCGTGCTTCCGTGTTCGGAACGAGGGGACCGATGCTCGAGCGGTCGATGTCGGTGCGTGTCTCGGAGGTGAGGTTCACCGCGGGACTGGTCTCGGTCATGCCGTAGCCCTGGGTGACGATACAGCCCAGCCGGTTGGCCACCGCCGAGGCCAGTGCTCCGTCGAGAGGGGCGGCGCCGGAGAAGACGACCTTCACGGAGGAGAGGTCGTACTGGTCGATGATCGGGTGCTTCGCAAGGGCGACCGCGATCGGGGGAGCGACGAACACCCACGTGGTGCGGTGCTCGGCGATGATGCGCAGGAACTCGGGAAGGTCGAACTTCGGCATCGTGACGAGTCCGGCGCGCTGTCGCAGCGCGAAGTTCAGCAGCACCGTCATGCCGTAGATGTGGAAGAAGGGCAGGACGGCGAGCACCCGGTCGCTCGCATCGACGCCGAGCACCGGGCCGCACTGCGACACGTTCGCGACCAGGTTGCGGTGCGTGAGCATCACGCCCTTCGGGCGTCCGGTCGTTCCCGAGGAGTAGGGGAGCACGGCGAGGTGGGTGGACGGGTCGAAGGACACAGCCGGTGCCGGGTGCCCTTCGCCGAGGAGTGCAGCGAGCGATGGGTGTCCGTCCGCGCCGTCGAGCACGATCACATGATCGGCGTCGAAGCCGAGCTTCTCGGCAGCGGCCTGAGCTCCGGGGAGGAGCGGGGAGACCGTCACGACCCAGGTCGCGCCGGCATCTGTGAGCTGATTCGCGATCTCCTCCGCCGTGTAGAGGGAGTTGATCGTGGTGGCCGTCGCCCCCGCGCGGAGGATGCCGTGGAACACGGTCGCGAAAGCGGGGACGTTGGGGCAGAGCACCCCGACCGTCGTGCCGACTCCCACCCCACGCGCCGCGAGAGCGCCGGCGAACAGATCGATCTGCCCGACGAGTTGACGATAGGTCGTGGTCGCGCCGCTCACGCCGTCGACGAGCGCGACGGTGTCGAGTTCGGCGTCGGTGAGGTCGCCGAAGAGGAACTGGTGGATGGAGACCTCGGGGATCTCCACATCGGGATAGGTACTGCGAACCATGAGATCTCCTTCGATCCGGGCAGGCTGACGACGTCGTCGGATGCGATCCAGTGTCGCACACAATGGCACTGCGTCCCAGGGGAATGGCGTACGTCCGAGAGTCAGACGGCGGCGCGATACCGGGTGCTCGGGCGGCCCTTGGTCGAGTAGTCGAGGGAGCGCGTCGCACTGCCGGACGCGGCGAGGTGCTCGAGGTAGCGGCGGGCACTGACGCGCGAGATGTCGAGGTCTTCGCCGATCTCGGTCGCCGACGCATCGGGGCGGGCGACGAGGGCGGCGGAGACCCGGTCGAGCGTCTCCGCGCTGAGGCCCTTGGGCAGGCCGAGCCGCTGTCGGAAGGCGATGATGGCATCCGCCGCCTCCACGCGGCGGACCACGTCGTGCAGCTCGGTGTGATCGCGCAGCAGGAGCGTCGCGCCGATGCCACCGGTGCCCGCATCGCTTCCGGTGCTCCGGGCGACGAGCACGTGCGACCCCACGATCACCGGCCGTCCGGCCGACTCGCCCTCTCGGAGCACGGTCGTGAGCTCCTCGCCGAGCGCGTCGGCGGCGGGCTCACCGTCGAGGTCAGCCGCGTCTCGGCCCAGGAAGCGGGCGGCGGCGTCGTTCACGAGCGTGATCCGTCCGCCGTCGTCCACCGTGATGACCCCTTCGCTGAGACCGTGCAACGTCGTCTCCTGGTTCTTGACGAGGGCGGCGATCTGATGCGGCTCGAGACGGTAGATGCGCCGACGGATGATCGAGGTCACCCACGCGGAT